>JBBQSW010000310.1:0-4944 GCA_038213575.1 Chitinophagales bacterium
GCGCCTCAGTCATGGAGAGCCCGCTACAATCCTTCGTCGCGCCTAGTCTCATCTCAAAATAATCTGACCAAACTATCAAAGACTTCGTGCCCCTGCCACTAGTGCCGCATCCGCTGAATAAGGTGGGCATAAATCATTTCAAAACGATAACCAATTGACATCCAAACTATTGCAGGCACAAAACTAGAGCTCTTATTACCGCGAAATTGAAACTAAGCCAGTTCTGGCAAATAGATTAATGTAGCCGAGTTCTCTAGCCTGAAAACCTCCTTCGCCGTTTGGAGCATCTCTGCTGGCGTTATACCGAGGTAAATGTCAATCTCCTCGTTCATCAATTCGGCGCGATCAAGCAGTTCATAGAAAGCCAGGTTTTGGGCCTTGTTCAGCACACTGGTTTCTGAAAAAACGAGCGTGCTTTCAAAACGATGCTGAATTTTTTGCAGCTCGCGCGCTTCAATTGCCTCCGTTTTCAGCAGTTCCAATTCCCCCCAAATGGCAGCTAAGGCATCGTCTACCGAAACGCCTTCGGAGGGCCGTCCTTCTATTACAAGCAAGCCCGGGTCTACATTGGCCGTAACGTATGCATCAATACTGGAGAAAAGATTACGTTCCTTCAGAAGCCTGCGGAACAAGCGCGAAGAAGGGCCGAGGGCTAGGATATCGCTAAGCAAATCCACGGAATAAAACTCCTTGTCAACACGTGCCGGGGTACGGAAGGCGAGGTACACGGCGGGAACGGGAACCTTGGCTACTACTACTTTGCGGGCAGCTACGGTTTGTGGCGGTTCTGTAACTAGTTGACGGAAAGGAATTTGTGTAGATGGAATGCTGGAAAACCATTTTTCGGCCAGATTAAGGGCTTCTTCTGTACTCACTTTTCCTGCAATGCAGAGTACTGCATTGGCGGGGTTGTACCAGTTTTTATAAAAAGAGCGGACATCCTGAATCGTGGCGTTTTCAACGTGATGCGGTGCCAGACCGATCACAGGCCAACGGTAAGGGTGGTGGTGATACATCAGCTCCGAGAGGTGGTGCCAAGAGTCACCATAAGGCTCATTGAGGCAGGTCTCTTTGAACTCTTCCATCACGACCTTTCGCTGTACGTCGAGCGATCTTTTGTTGATACTGAGTGCGAGCATCCGGTCGCTTTCGAGCCAGAGCGCAGTTTCCAGGTTTTCGGCAGGTACGATCTCGTAGAACGTGGTATAGTCGTTGGTGGTGTAGGCGTTGTTCTCGCCCCCGGCGCGCTGGAGCGGGTCGTCGAAATCAGGGGCGTTTTTGCTCCCGGCGAACATAAGGTGCTCGAAAAGGTGTGCGAAGCCTGTTTTCTCGTGATGCTCGTCGCGCGAGCCGACGAAGTAACTGACATTTACAGCGACCAGCGGTGTAGAATGATCTTCGTGGACGAGGACTCGGAGGCCGTTTGGGAGGATGCGACGGGTGAAATTGGTCATGTGTTATTTTTTGCCCTTCTGATCTTTTTCCGTCAGTTCATTTTGGACTTTGATGACGTAGTCAATTGAAACTTCAGCAATCTCTGCAATTTCACGAAGGGAAAATCTGTTGCCTGTGAGCATTTTTTCTACTGTTTTCCGAGTTTTAAAACTGATTCCTTGTTCAATTCCTTGTTCAATGCCTTGTTGGTAGCGAATGTCAGTAGTAATGTCGTAAGTGATTGGCATAGCTTCTATTTGTTGTATGGTTTGGGGCTGCAAATTACGGAGTTTAGACAGGATTTCCAACTGTGTGCAGTACTTGCGCAGGCTTCTGGAGTTTCGGACGTTCTTGGTCAGATTGCGTAAAATGGCTTGGATTACGCTTAGCGAATTTTGTCCTTTAAAATCGGCGAGGATGCCCAATATGATTTCTTCGGGTTTCGGAGAATGAACAAATACATCACAATCAATATGGCGCAGATTGATCAGGCGATAGCGGAATTGAAGTTCGGGGTGCTGTATCTCCGTAGGCATATTGGGTTTGCCATTCCCAATAAAAATGACAAACTGACGCACGGTAAGCCCATAATGGTTGAGCAGCATCGAATAGTGGTCAAGCATTCGAGTCGCCATCATGCGGTCGGTATTGGTCTGGAACTCAATTTGGATGATGTATGCCCCTGGTGGTTCCACGGCTTTTTTCAAAAAATCGGGCCGCCGCTCGCGGGTTCGTTGAAAACTTGTGGGCAAATCCAGCAATTCGCTCGGATGAAGCCCGCAAAGTTTCTCAATAATAGTTGGGATGACACGCTCCACGCTTTCGCGGATAATCTTGTCGTAATCTTGGTTTTTACTCATTTGGTTAAGACTGAGAAGTTTGGTTGGTTGCAAAAAGCGGGGCTTCTTTACAAAGTTAAGCAAATAAGCGAAGAAACCGTGTGTGTTTAAAAAATTCTGGTGATGTACCTTTCCGCTCAAAAATTAGAAAAATGCAGCCTATTCAAGTAGAATTCACCTTTACGCCCGATTCTTTTGGCAAAGCTCAGGTATACATCCTCTTCAGTTACCTCAAAACCGGCTGGGTCAAATGGGTTGTCTTGTTGGGCATTGCCGTATGGCTGGGCAGCACGTTTTACTTCGGGGGAATGAGTTTTGTAGAAATCGGCAAAACCTTGATTTGGGTGCCGCTTTTTCTGGGGCTTTGGTGGGTTATTTTCCGATGGCTGTCGCGGCGCAACTTTTCGAAATTCCCCATGCTGCAACAGCCCATCCGCTACAGTTTCAGCAAAGAAAAAGTAGAACTTGTTACCCAGAGCTCCGAATCCGTTTTGCAATGGGATACTTTTCAAAAAGCGGAGGAGGCCAAAGACTTTTTTCTATTGTATCAAAATGCTTTCATGGCCAGCCCACTCCTGAAATCTGGATTCCAAAATGAAACTGAACAGGAAAGGTTTAGAGGCTTGCTACATTCCAAGAACTTGCTGAAACATTAAGGTATTTTGCTTTTGGGTAACAAGGTTGGGTATCTTTCAAGAATGGATAAATCCGCATCTTTGCCAGTGTTTTTACCCGCCTACGCTGAAGCTATGGCAGGTAAACCACACACTTCCAAACACACATTTTTAAAAACATGAAGAAACTTCTGGTTTTCAACCTCTTTTTGCTCTCCGCCTTTGTGGCTAATGCTCAGGCTAAATTCACGGTGCCAGCCCAAAAATTTGTAGCGCCTGCAGAGATCTCTTTTACCAACACCACCCCAGCCTCAAAAAAGCTAATCAGCTACGCATGGGATTTTGGCGATGGCGCCACCTCTGCTGAAGTTAGCCCCATGCACCGCTACACCCATTCGGGCAATTACACCGTCACCCTCAAAGCCGCAAAAGGCAAAAAAGTCACAACTTTTAAACAAATGGTTCAAGTCACAGCCCCCGAGCGTTGCCTCGTGGAAATCGAAACTGAATTCGGCACCATGACTGCCGAGCTCTACAACGCCACCCCAAAACACCGCGATAACTTCATCAAGCTGGCCGATGAAGGTTATTACAACGACCTGCTTTTCCACCGTGTCATCAGCGGGTTTATGATCCAGGGCGGCGACCCGGATTCGCGCAACGCTCCTGCCGGCAAATCGCTTGGAATGGGGGGCCCCAGCTACCAAATCCCCGCCGAAATCGTGGACTCACTCAGCCACCTCAAAGGTGCCTTGGCTGCTGCTCGCACCAGCAACCCGGAGAAAAAGTCTTCTGGTTCACAGTTTTATATCGTGCAAGGCGGCCCGGTAAACGAGCAAACACTAAACCAAATCGAGTCTATGCGCCGCTTTCACTACACGCCTGAACAACGTGCAGCTTATCTCGCTGACGGCGGCACTCCACAACTTGACCACGAGTACACGGTGTTTGGCCGCGTCATCAAAGGTTTGGACGTGATTGATAAAATCGCTGCGGTGGAGAAGGCACCTGGTGATCGTCCGCTAAAGGATGTGAAGATGAAGATTAAAGCGATTAAGTAATTTTACGCTCGTCCATAGCAAGACAAAAAGCCACACCTGGTTCAGGTGTGGCTTTTTTTGCGCCATTGAAAATGATTGATCTTCAAGGTTACTTTGGGTAAAGCGCGTAGTAAGCTTGTTTGTCGCAGGTCGTGAAACCATAGTAGAAACTTCCAGAAGCCGACATGACCGAATTGGGATCCGGGTTGTTTTTGCAGGAACTGCTCACGTTTGTGATCAAAGAGCCCTGACCGCTGTCCGTATGCCGGATGCCGAGCGTGTGGCCGATTTCGTGGGCAATTACGCCGACTTTGCCATTCTGATTTAGGGCACCCTCGCTGTTATACAGTGGATTGATGTGCAATTCCGAGCCTGGCTGCCCACTACTATTTGGGTAATATGCCTGAGCATACACATTGCTTGCCAAGGTTTTCATGCTAACATTGACCACACCAGAGGTAGGATTTGATGCATATTGAATCATAAACGTAAGGCCACCTCCCATCGCATTCCAGTCTGTAACAGCCTTAATAATGGCATTTTGCCAGTTTGTTGGGACGCCAGGTAGTATCCGAATTTTGATGGTTTTAGTTTTGGTTACCAAATAGGTATAACGGTAATGCTTGCGGTCAGCAGCAGTGCCGTCTTCATGCGCGGGCTCTACCATGAACTCGTGCTCGAAAGACATTCCGTAGTTTTCCCAGAAATTTTCTTTGGCAAAGCACTGGTCGCCCTCGACTATAAAATGGTCGTGTTCTTCCTGAATATCTTCCGGCCTGAACCCATAAGTGTTGGCGAGGTACTGCTTCATTTGCAGGTTTTCTTCTGCTATGTTTTGGGTAGCAGGGTTTTCTTTTTGGCAGGCATTGGCAATCAGGAGCATAGCCGTTGCCGCGAGCAACAGAATCTTTTTCATTGTTAGAAAAGTTGTGAAGTGAGAAAAATTTAGTTCGTTCAATGCGACTGGCTTGAAATGCCGTTCGCTTTTGATAGGACAAAGGTGGGGGGACTCAAAGG
>JBBQSW010000311.1:0-4937 GCA_038213575.1 Chitinophagales bacterium
GACTCTGCAAATGCTTTTAAATCATCGTTTTGCAAGAAATTGAGGTCTACCTCGCAGAAGGGCGTACCGATTTCTTCTAACAAATTTTTCTTGAAAACGTAGTTTTTGGTGCCATCATCTTCGTAACGGCTCGTAATCAAAAACAGCAAAGGGTAAGCTTGGGCGCGTCGAGCGAATTGTGCTAAAAATTCACGGCTCATGTCGTCATACCAATGCCCATCTTCCAGTTCGATCACGACAGGTTGTAGCAGCGATTCGGCCACAAAAAGGTTGGCCATGGCGGCTAGCGCATTTTGGTATCGCCCCCGAGCATCCAATTGTTCCCATAAAGCACCGGGAAAAATAATGCCGACCATAGCGGCCAGCACGCTCTGGGTTCGGGCTATTTCGCGGCGTACCGCATCGGCCTCGGGGTGTCGGCTTTCTGTAAGTTCATATTGGAGTTCGAGAAAATTTTGCTCGAATAGTTCTGTGTTGCGCTCTGGGGTGTTTTCGGGGCTTTGATCAAAATAGTTTTTGAGAAAATAGATAAATGGGTTGAAAGGTTTGCGCAAAATCTGGTCGCTGGCACAACCAAACCAACTGACCGCCATCATGTCGCGCAGTCGGCGGCGTAGTTCATAACTCAGTCGACTTTTGCCAATGCCGGCTTCGCCAAAAATGTATGCCATGCCCGCAAAGCGGTTTTCGTGCAAAGGCTGGGCAAATTCAAAAAGCCGCTCCAATTCTCCTGCCCGACCAAAACAATCGCCCGAAAAACTGGCTTTGCCTGCCAAATTCCGACCGGTTAGGACGTAGGTTGGCAATTTGTTTTCAAAACCTTTGAAATACCCGTCGCCCCGGTAACTGAACTTGAAGTTTCGGTTGCGCGACACGTTCTCATCGCTCAGCACCTCGCCCCAAACCGCTTGCATCATGAGTCGAGCACCGAGGTTTACCCGGGCACCCACCGCTGCATATTGACAACGTTCTTCGCTGCCAATTACTCCGGTGAATGCCTGTCCAGATGCCATGCCAACTCGGAAACGGGCACCGGTGAGTTCGGTGAGTTGAGAAAGGTCATCGCGAACAGCAGCCACAAATTCGAGGGCACGCTCGGTGTTGTTTTCAAACGCAATTGGGGCGCCGAAAAGGCAAAACATCACCCCGCCCTTGTCGCCAAAATCAATCTCCTTGAAGTATCCGCCGAAATTTTCACTTTGATCCAGCACAATGGAGGCAAAGTGGTCGAGCGATTCGTGAGAGCGTACCCCTTCGAAGGAGATGAAAACACTCACCACGTTGCGGAATTCGCCACTTTGTTGGTTTTCAAAAACTTCCTTGGGCAAGAAGTCGGCAGTGACGGATGCGTCGGGCAAGGGGAGCTTTATAGCCTTTACTTCAATATTCGTTGGAACTTGTCCTGGTTCAATTTTGAGTTTGAAAAACCCGTCGCCAAGGTCTGTAGCCTCAAAAATAGCGGGGTCGAGCAGGCGCAGGAATTGTGCATCAGACACTATTTCTAGACTGTCAGCACGGGTTTGGGCTAGTGCGCAGCCGTCAATCGGGTCTCCCTGGAAGTAGTAGCCCTTGCGGCGCCGACCGACGATGCCCCATTCCACTTCGCCTTCTGAGAGGCCAATTTTAATGCCGATGTTGTGTTCGGAAAGGATGGAATCCGCGCGTTTCTGTTCGCGTGAAAAACGAGAGAGTATGATTTGAGCAGAGGCCAATGTGCCTGCCAAACCGGCTCCTACGACCCCCCCGGGGGCATTCGGAAAGATGGCCGTAAAACTATCGCCCGCGAAGTACGGGATGAAACCACCCTGCTGATACACCAACTCAACGGTGGGTTGAAAGATGTGGTTGAGAACATCAGAAAGTTCTTCCGCACCTTCCGGGCCTTTTGCCATAAGCGATTCGGTCAGGCGGGTGAATCCGCTCAAATCAACGAACATCGTGCAAGCTTGCAGCCTGCCCTGCAAGATGCCGTTCCGATAATTCTCTTGAATAAAATGTGGCAAAAAGTGTCTCAAGGCGAGGGAAGTTGGTGATTGGTGGATTGGTGGATTGGTGGATTGGTGATTGGTGGATTGGTGATTGGTGATTGGCCAAGGGTGCTCAGAAAACTGTGTCAGGGAAAATATTTCTATAGAAAGATTGAGCGTGTTCAAAAAACTGGAGCGTGTTCAGAAAACTGTGTCAATTGCCAGTTACGCCCCCTACCTCTGAAGGGGAGTTTATTCAAATAGGTGTATAATTATTTGACAACCATTTAGTTAAGCGTTCGACGGAACAAACTCCCCATCAGGGGTGCAACTGGCAGTTGACACAGTTTTCTGAGCACGCTTGGCCAACCAATCACCAATCACCAATCCACCAATCACCAATCCACCAATCACTTATTTAGTGATTCCAGGGCATCGGATGCTGCCGAAATAATAATTCAGGCCAATTCCAATTGTGGCGTAAGCATCGTTGTTTTTGCCGTTGCCCCGCTGTCTGCCGGGAAGTCCGATGGGGGGCTCTCCAGAGCGGTCGGCAAGGGCTGCAGCGATGTCGCCACGTTGTGACCGAATATCACGGATGTCAGCGTAAGTCCCACGAACATCATCGAGATAGTCGGTAAAAAGCTTCCGCCCACTCAGCGCAAAATCGAGGCTCCAACGGTAGGAAAGGTCTATTTTGAAACCTATCCCATACGTAAAGGCGCCCTGGGCAGTATTGTATTCTTCACCGCGGAACTGGCCTTCGGTGCCCATTTCTCGCAGATTGTAAGTGGTGCCATCTAGTTCAGCCTTTGGGTTGTACCAGAAAAAAGCAGGGCCTGCAAACATATATGGGGTAAAGAAATAATCGCGGTGGCCATGCACATAAGGGAAAAAATTGAACTCAAACTGTGCGGTAGCATCGGCGATGGTACTCCAAAAATGAAGGTTTCGGCGTTGTTCGTAAACGTTTTTGGAATCGGAATCGTAGGCGCTGATTTTGCCCGCATTGAGGCCAACTCGGATACCCAAACGGTCATTGAGGTTGTAGCGTCCGCCCACCCCTCCTGCAAGGTGAAGGCGATTTAAGCGGAAATTGGTGTTCAAATCACCAAAATAATTTGAAGCCCCGAGCCAGCCGCCGACTTCCCATCCACGCATTTGGGCGAACGATGTTTGGCTTGTGAACACAAGGCTAAGTAGGAGCAACGCACAGATTTGCAGTTGTTTGTTCATGTAAATCGAAATTTTTGGACTTTGGTCTTAGACGGATTTTAGTTTGAAAAGGATGCTTTCGGCCTGCAAAAGTAACAGGCTTTTTGACGCTTCCTTGCGTTTTTCAGCCATTCCCGCCAAAAACGTGCCGAATGGGAATATGGTATGGGATTAATAAACCAATCCTACCTTCTCCCGAATCGTATCTAGGGTTTCTATGAGATCAAGCGTGAAATCAAGCGGGATTATTTCACTTTCAAGCATTTCATTTTCAAGACATTGCATCACATGGGCGGCTTCGTAGGAATAACCCCGGCCAATGTAGGGAATGTCCAGAACGCGGAAAGAGTCTTGTCGGCCTTGGTAGCGCGAAATCGTTAGTTTTTGAGTGTGGTGCCAACGTGGATGTAGAAAAATAGTACCCTCTGTACCGTAAAGTTGCGCAGCAAGGGAAGTATTGGCTGCAAGGGTAGCGTGACCCAAAGCAAGTCGCCCTTCTGGGTATTGGAAGCTGAACGCACAACTTTCGTCTACATCGGTGGCGGTAAATGTGGCAGCAGCACAGATATCTTCAGCCATAGGTTTGCCAAAAAAAGAAAGGGCGAGCAATGTCGGGTAAATTCCCAAATCCAAGAGCGCACCACCACCGAGCGTTTTGTTATAAAGCCGAGATGTTGGATCGAAGGGCATTTTGAAGCCGAAATCTGCTTTGATGGTGTGCAGGTTGCCAATTTCCCCAGTTTCTACCATTTGGGTTGCCTGTTCAAAAGCAGGGATGAACTTCGTCCAGAGCGCTTCCATCAGGAAAACCCGGTTGCGTCGGGCAGCCGCCACCATGCGCCGGGCTTCAGCCATGTTCATGGCAAAAGGTTTTTCGCAAAGTACCGGGAGGCCGTTTTCGAGACAAAGCAGGGTGTTTTCACAATGCAAGGTGTGTGGTGTGGCCACATATACCACATCCAAATCAGGGCAATGCACGATGTCTTCGTATCGGCCAAAAACGTGGGTTGCACCAAATTCAGTAGCAAAAGTTTGTGCCCGCTCAAGCGAACTGGAAGCCACCGCGTGCAACCTTGCATTGGGCAGCAGCCTAAGGTCGTCGGCAAATTGCCGGGCTATTTTTCCGAGTCCTATGATTCCCCAGTTCATGGTGCGATATTAATTGATTTGGTTGAGTTGGAGGATGGCACTCGGATGGAACACGGATGAGACACGGATTTAATTCAAGTAACCAAATCAATCCGCGTCTAATCCGTGTGCCATGCCAAATGTCGCGGCTTTAACAATTTTCGGTTGTTTTTGGTTGACCTATTGGGGAAGAAAAGGGCTGGTATGCACCTTTGGGCTTTCAAAATTCAATTCAAAACGATATGATCCGTACTTATTTCCCTATGACACTTCGGTTAGTCGCTGCTGTCATCCTTGCCCAAACCCTCTTTTTTAAATTTTCTGGCGCAGAAGAAAGCGTCTGGATTTTCCAGCAACTCGGCGCAGAACCCTGGGGACGCCTCGGAAGCGGCGTCGCCGAATTGGTGTGCGCCGTGCTTTTGCTCCTCCCGCGCACGGCTTGGTTGGGTGCTTTGGGCGGATTGGGTGTAATGAGCGGTGCCATTGTTTCGCACCTTTTCATTTTGGGGGTCGAGGTTAAAGGGGATGGCGGATTGTTGTTTTTCCTTGCGGTGGTGGTTTTTGTTTGTTGTGCCGTTATACTTTGGTTGCGGCGGGCGGATTTACGGGCGTTTGTTTCTCGAAACT
>JBBQSW010000312.1:0-4928 GCA_038213575.1 Chitinophagales bacterium
AAAAACCGCTTTGGGATTGCGGATATTGGTAGCACTCGACCAGATTGGGGCGGGGTTGAAGGTCCATTCCCAGCTGGCGCCGGAGTGATTCAGCACCGAATAATCATCGAAATAAATCGTGTCTCGGGCGCAATTTGCCAATAGTGCGCTGGCCATTGGTTGTGCCACCACGGCCGAAGGTTCAAACAAATCGGCTTCCCACACACCAAAACCCCAGCATCCGTTTCTGATTTTTCCGGTTTTGTAAAATGGTTTCAATCGGTTTGTCTCTGCTGAAAGCGGCAGGCCCATGCTGTACGGCTGCCAGTCGGTATGGCTATCATTCCGGTAAAAAACGCCTCCGTTGGTTCCGAGGTAGATTCCGCCGTCGGTTCCGTATTGCGCCATTATGTTGGTGATGCGAATATTGTCCAAAATCGCTGTGGTCAGATTAATCCAGCTTTGGCCACCGTTGATGGTTTTGTAGATTTTTTTGCCGTTGGAGCCATAAGTGACTGCGGCCCAGAGTATGTTTTCGTTCTCGGCGCTTAGGGCGAGTTTCACACGATCGTTGTTGTTGGGCAGGGGAAGGCTGGTTAATTTTGTCCAGTTTAGGCCACCATTCGTTGTTTTCCACATGGAGTCATCCGTTCCGTCCCATTGGGAGCAATAGATCACATCAGGATTGCTGCGGCTTACTTCGATGTCATAAACCGTATTATCAATGGTTCCGGGGAAATTATAAAGGGCGGTGTAGGAGCTGCCACCATCCATGCTTTTCCAGATTTTATTTTCCTTGCCGAGATAAACGATGTTCCAGCAACGCGGGTCCCAGGCCATTTCCGAGTTGGCATAATAGGCGTAGCTTTCGTTGGGAAACAGCCCGACGGGGAAAGATTTTGCGCCATTCAGAAAACCACCCCGCAGTTCATGCCCTCCAATATCTGAGTGGTACATTTTGCGGTTTTCACCAGGATTCACATAACCTGTGGGCGATTCTGCGCCGCCCATTCGGTAAAATTTGCCTTCAGGGAAACTCTCGTGCCAAGCCATATTGCCGTTGTGGTAACGACCTCCTACCAGCATGTCTTCATTCCAACCTGAATCAAAGCCCCACATATCCGAGCCGGAAATCCCGTTCATACGAGCCTCCATGTTCTGACCGAAATTGTTGGAATAATTGAGGCCGCCATCACTTGCAATCCAAAGGTCATTGCCCGATGCGGTGAGCGCCTGAATGTCAGGGTGACTCCAGGAAAGCCCACCGACGTAGCCGCCGAGTGGTTCCCAAGTTTGGCCACCATTGTTGCTTCTGAACCAGGAACAACCGCCCGCAATCAATTGATTGTCATTGTTTGGGTTCACAACAATGGCCATATCGTAAAAGCCCTGCGTGAACCAGTCTACGCCATTGGCATCCATCAAATTGGTGTGCGAAGGGATGGTGTAGGGTTGTCCAATGGCGTTGCTGGGGTGGGTGTTCGCCCAGGTGCCCCCGCTGTTATTGCTCCTGAAAACCCCGACATAGCCCCCCAAATTCCCCCCTTCACCGCAGAGATAAGCGTACACTTTGGAGGGATTGGAAGGACAAACAGCGATCATCCCACCCGTGACAGACATCCCCGCAGCCGGCGTCCACCAGCCCGCATTGGAGTTTACGAAGCTGGCCCCCCCGTCTGTTGAAACCCGAAAATCAGAACTGGTGCCGCTCTTGCGGATGGCAAAAACGGTGAGTGGATCGTTGGGTTTGAACTCTACCGCCCAGGTCTGTTGGGCGTGGAGTTTAGTCCAGTTTGTGCCCGCATTAGTGGTGCGCAACAAGCCTTGGTCGCTGGCGGCCAATACCACATCGGGTTGGTCGGATTTAATGGCGATGTCATTGACCCAAAGGCCGTTTTCGCTGTAAACCGTTGCCCAATTCAAGCCTCCATTGGTCGTTTTGATGATTTTTCCACCCGTTGTCGCGTACACGGTGTTGGGGTCGGTTGGATGGATCTTCACGGCACCAAAAGCGCCATGCAACACATTGACTGTGAGTAGTTGCCAGTGCAAACCTTGGTCGGTCGTTTTCCAAACGCCGCCACTTTCCCCTCCTGCATACAGCACATTTGGGTTGGAAAGTGAAATGTCAATGGAATAGACATTCGTCTGCCAGGTGACTTCGGTGAGTCCGTCGGTATCGAAGGTTTGTTTGGGGCCGAGGAAGGTCCAGGCAGAAGGACCGCCCCGTTGCAGTTCATTGGAACGCTGCACCAGCATGGCTTTTTCTTTCGCTTCGGTTTCTTTTACCGTCGGTTCTTTCACCGAACCATCCGGCTGCACAAAGGGCCTTGCCCAGTGCATCCAGTGCTTGAAGTACTGGGTGTAGGAATTTTTTTCAAAGGCTTGATTTTCATAGTATTCAGTGTACGTCTTTTCAATTTTAAAGACGTTAGGGTTCTCTTCCACCAACATTTGCATCCATATAGGCGCATCGGGGACAACGTAGGGAAGGGAGGGCTTTTGTTGGGAAAAAAGGAGGGTGGGTAGGAGGAGAATAAAAAGGCCCGCTTTCGCTCTGGCCTGCCAAAACTTGGCGGGCCAGAGGGCTACGGCGAGTAAACAGGGTAAAAAAGCCAAGTGTTTCATGCGCAAAACGAAAAGTTTAGTGCGCAAATGTACCCTGCCAATACGATTTTCCCTTGATCCGTTTGCGCGTTCAATTTCAATCATGAGCGCGTTCAGAATACGGGTCAACTCCTGGCGGCCTGTGCGAGTAATGTTTACCGCTTTTACTTTTTCATTACCAAGTTGAAATTGATTTTTGTTTATTGGAAAACTCTTGTACAGGCTCTCCTTTTTTCAAAGTAGTGGTGCGAACAAACTCTTGGGTTCCCTCAGCAACATATTTGATAGTCTCTACTTTTTCGCCCTTAAGTTTCAGCACAATGGGCTCTGGAACATAGCAATACAACATCTCAGACAGCGCAAAAACATCCTTTGGGCGAATGGTCCTCAAACCCTCTTTCGAGCTCTCCGCCAATGGGCCTGTCTTTTTGTTTTTTTTGACGTTTCGGCTCAAATTAATGAGTGAATTGTCTTTGTCAAAATAGGTCATTTCAACCAACTCCAAGTCTTCTCCCCTGGTCACGAAAAACAAATCCGTATAGTCGTTTTGTTTATTGCTCGATTTGGGGGATTTGATTCGGATTACGAGCACTGGGCGACTTTGGTGCTCGCCATCCGCGTTTTGAAAATCCCAATAATACACACCTACTTTGGTTTCTTTCCCCGGATTTCCAAGGTTAATCTCACGGTCGCTCTTAGGTCTTTTGAAGAATACAACCCGGATTTCATCCACAAACGCCATCGCAAAACTGTCTACACTACCCTCACTTTTTGGGTCTGAGCAATCGCAAAACCATTGCACATTGGTATTGTAGAACAGTGAATCCTGAGCACAAATATCGAAGCGATAGATGCCTTCTGAAGCCAATTTTAGCTTGGGTGACGGTTTGGTGGGTTGGTTTAAACTGCCGTAGATCACCCCTGAAATGCCGAAAAACGAGCGTTCGCTTTTACATCCAACTAGATAAAGGGCCGTGCAAAGGAGGAGGAAGACTGGGAGGTTTTTCATTGAGGGTCGTTGTTGAGGAGTTTGTGGAATTGGTTGTACTGAAAACTGCCAAACACAACAGGCAGGCATTTTGACAGCGAAACGTGTCTCGAATATCCAAGCATGCGGTGCAAAAGGTCTTGGACATCACAGTTAGGACATTGACCTAAGAGACCAACCCCAATATTGGAACCGTTGATATTGCGCAAGGAAATGGAGGTAAAGGCGCGGTTGTAGAAAGCCTGTCCCATGTTTTGCTGTGGGATGCCACTGAACAAAAGTTCTTTCGAAAGTTTGTAACCCTCCTGCACATTACCCGTAAATCGGTCGTAGGCATACTCGACAAACTGGCCTTCAAACCAGGGGTTTTTTCGGGACAGCTTGTTTCCAAAAGCATCAAAACCATAGGCCAGATAGCCCCCACCCGTCCAATATCGGTCGAAAGCATCGCCAGCAAACAAGTCAAATGGCCAAAAACCGTCGTTGTAATAACCCACCAAAAACTGGTCAATATTGAATCCAAGATGTCCCAATTGCTGGTTTCGCCCGTGATTGTTGACCAAAAAACTGGTGCCGTAAGAAACAGCGCCGTCGAAATTGTGCCGAATGGTGGTCGCGCTCATTTGATTGAAGGTGCGGACGTATTTCTCGCGGCCATATCCGCTCCAATTGTAGCCCCCCACCACATAAAACGAGGACACGACATCCAATTGACCATATCGGTTGAAATGGTCAATAACCGAAGTGCCTGGACCTTTCGAATAGTAGTTGACGGTTATTTGGCCGCCTGGCAGAATATTCAATTTTTCGTTTTGAATATTTCTGGACAGACCGGCAGCAACGCTTAAGTTGTAAAACGACGAGCGCTTTCCGCCAATCCCAAGGTTCAATTTTACTGCCAGACCAAGATTGAATTTTTCGCCGTCTCGAAATAATTGAGCGGTAGCGCAAGGAGGAAGCAGCGCAGTACAGCACAGGGCGATTATCAGGGGTTTTAGTTTCATGGAGAATGCAATTTGATTTCGCCTCAAAATTACGCCTCAACACAAAAAACAATCAAAAACAGGGGTAAAAACTCAATAAAAAGGTAATTAAAAAGCAATAAAACGAACAAAATAAGCGAAGCACTGGGTACACTACTTGTTCTTGAAAATCGTTTCCACGACCTTTCTTACCTTCGCGCACTTTTTGGGACAACACCATGCTCGAATTCATTCAGACCTTGATCAAAACAATCCAAAATGCCTTCTCTTGGGTCTTCGTTAAGCTCAGCCCTATTCGTACGGCTTGGGCCCAGCTTACAGCACCTTTTTGGGCTTTTTTGCAGCCCGCCACCAATGCTTGGGCTCGCCTC
>JBBQSW010000313.1:0-4927 GCA_038213575.1 Chitinophagales bacterium
GGCGCGTACTGCACCGATGCATCAAATACCTCGCCCGTGGTGGCGCGCCAATATTTTATTTTAAATACTTCTCCAGTATTAAATCCATTTTGGGGCAGCGGTGCAGCATCGTTTCCGTAAGCGGCAAATACAAGCGTCAAACCTGACCACACACCATATCCGCCACATTTAAGGGTGCCAGATGAATCATAAAATACGCCGATTTGGTCTCTATTTGCAAATTGCCCCCCAAGAGGTCAGTTTTCAGGGTGTCAGGAATAATAATGGTATGGTTTCTACTGGTCGGAGTAACGGTCCAAGGGGATGTATTTTGTATGTTGATATCCTGACAGATAGAAGAACTACAGACGGGGTTAAACGCGGTTAGGCATACATTGTAAACACCAGCATTGGTAAATGTAATCGTAGGGTTCGCCGATTGGCTGGTCTGTCCATCGCCAAAAGTCCATTCCCACCCGCTGAAACCAAGGCTTGCAGTAGTGGATTGGTTGGTAAAAGTGACCGTATGGTTGCTAATTGAATAGGTAAATCCAGCCGAAGTTGCTGCATCTTGAACTTCAAAGGGGCTGCTCGTAAACGGGCAGCTGTATTCATCCTTCAGGCTAAGGGTATAGACACCTGGTTCATCAATTGGAAGCGTAGGAGTCGAAGTCGGGATATTAAAATTCTGCCCATTGGTATGCTCAAATACCCATTGTATGTCATTAAAAACCAGTGCGTTAGGGTTGATAATGTTAAGTGCGTTATTGCCGCTGTTTGGACATATATAGATCGGCCCCGTAATTACAAGCGGTCCATTAAAAAAAGGGCCGGTCGCTACATATTCCTCGAGAAAATGGTCGCATCCAACCGTCGAATAATCCCAACTCCATGCTCCAGGAGGAGTAACGATAATCTTGTGCGCAGTTTCGCCGGTGTTCCAAGTAGCGACGTATGGGATAACTTGCCCCGAAAACAGATATTCAACCCAAGCTGACAACTCTATTGTATGGTTCTGGCAATTGACCACCGACTGGATAATCGGCCCGCAGTGCCCCAGTTTCAATGCAGTTGCGATTGAATCAGGGCTTGCAGGGCCACCATTGGGCGGATTTCCGTTCGGTTCACCATTGGCATGCAAGAGGGACGGAATGACAACAAGTGCGAGGAGCGGTAGGATCAATCGAAAAAAGGTGTAGGGCTTTGTCATAAATTGGAATTTTAAATAAACGCTTTTCAGCCGCTTAGAAGTTGAAAATGGCTTTGTTGACGCAATGTTAATGTAAAAAAGGCAATATTTTATTGGTTCCTCATTTTGCGCTTCAAGTGCTCTGCTTCTTTTTGAAAGCGGTGGTGGTTGCCGGGCCGACCCAACGGGGTTTATTGGCTTGCTTAACGCCGAGAGACATGAGACGCGGTTCGCCAAAAGGGAAAATGTACATTTCAGCATGGATGCCCCCTTTGCTGCTTTGAATTAGAAAATTGCCCTGTGATGTTTCCGAAGCAGAAAAACTCCCAGAGAAGATTTGAAGTGAACAGATTGATTTGAAATCCTTTACACCATCTGAGGAACGTCAAAAAAGAAACGTACTCGGCTCAGCACATTTTTTTGAAAAAAAAATTGCTGAGTCATCTTTGCACACCATGCGATCACAGCAAAAAACATCCAAAATCTGCAAAAAACACTTCTTTTATACAAAAAAACCAATAAAAAAGGCCGCCCTAAGGCAGCCTCTAAAAATGTCCAATGTCCAATAAGAAATTTCCAATGTCCAAATCTACACAGCAAAACTCTCCCCACACCCGCAGGTGCGTGTCGCATTCGGGTTGTTGAACGAAAAACCTTTTCCATCCAATCCGCCTGAAAACTCCAGCGTGGTGTTGAACAGGTAAAGGAAGCTCTTGAGGTCGGTCACGACCTTGATGCCGTTGTTCTCAAAAACCTGGTCGTTGGGCTTCGATTCGTTGTCGAAGTCCAGTTTGTACGACAAGCCGGAGCAGCCACCAGAGGTAACACTGACCCGGACGAAAAAGTCGTCGGCCATCTTAGAAGATTGGCGGACTTCCTGGATTTTTTGCTTGGCGCTTTCTGCTACGAAAATCATAGGACGGTGGATGGTGGACGGTGGACGGGGACGGTGGACGATAATCTATTGAAAATTAAGCAGTAGCGAAGGCGGCATTGCCGTCAACCGTTATCCCATTTTTCTGTTGGTAATCAGCAATCGCCGCTTTGATCGCGTCTTCGGCGAGCACGGAGCAGTGGATTTTTACAGGCGGGAGTGCGAGTTCTTCCACGATATCCATGTTGTCAATGCGCATGGCGTCATCTAGGCTTTTGCCTTTGAGCCATTCGGTGGCCAAAGAGGATGAAGCAATGGCTGAGCCGCAACCGAAGGTTTTAAACTTCGCATCTTTGATGAGGCCGGTAGCGTCGTCCACTTCGATTTGAAGTCGCATTACGTCGCCGCATTCAGGTGCGCCCACGAGGCCAGTGCCTACGTTTTTAGCGTCTTTATTGAGCGTGCCTACGTTGCGTGGGCTTTTGAAGTGGTCGAGAACTTTTTCTGAATATGCCATATTGTTGAGATGTTGAGATGTTTAGGGTTTAGGGTTTAGGGTTTAGGGTTTAGGGTTTAGGGTTTATTTGGGAGGAGGTCCAGCCGATCGTTTTTTGATAATTGAGTAAGAAAGCCCTTTTATCGCGTAGTAAATACGGTAAATCAACTGGGTAAACGGATCTGGAGGACTTTGGATGGGGCTCATAATTAATGTGCGCTCCATTCAATTTTTGTCAAATCCACCCCGTCCTGGTACATTTCCCAGATGGGGCTTAAGTCGCGCATGTGGTTCACGCCGTTGCGTACCAGTTCGATGGCTTGATCTACCTCTTCTGCTGTGGTGAACCGACCCAGCGAAAAACGAATGCTCGAGTGCGCCAGATCATCGCCCAGACCCATACCCACCAGTACATAGGAAGGTTCGAGTGACGCCGAGGTACAAGCTGAGCCTGAAGAGACCGCGATATTTTGGTTGAATGTCATCATAAGACCCTCCCCTTCAACGTGTTTGAAGGAAATATTGGCCACATGTGGCATCCGATGCTGTTCATTGCCGTTTACTTTGGTCTCTTCCATTGTTGTCAATTCTGTCTGCAAGTGGTCGCGGAGTTTGCTCAAACGGGCGGCATCTTGCAGCATTTCTTCGCGGGCGATTTCTGCTGCTTTGCCAAAACCTACAATACCTGGGACGTTCAAAGTGCCAGAGCGCATACCGCGTTCGTGGCCACCACCGTCCATTTGTGCCGTCACTTTCACACGCGGGTTCTTACGGCTCACATAAAGTGCTCCTACGCCTTTGGGCCCGTACATTTTGTGCGCAGTAAAAGAGATCAAGTGAACACCCACTTCGCGTGGGTGCGTGGGTATTTTTCCCACGGCTTGCGTTGCGTCAGAGTGGAAAAGCACCCCGTGTTTCTCGCAGATCATGGCGATTTCGCGCATCGGCTGTATCACGCCCGTCTCGTTGTTGGCCCACATGATAGATACCAAAATCGTGTTGGGCTTGATGGCTGCTTCAAGATCAGCCAAATCAACCAGCCCATCTTCTTGGACTTTCAGGTAAGTGATTTCGGCGCCGGCCTTTTCCAAGTGACTGCAAGTGTCGAGAATTGCCTTATGTTCTGTCTCCGCTGTGATGATATGATTGCCTTTTTTGGCATACATCTCAAATACACCTTTGATCGCGAGGTTGTTGCTTTCCGTTGCGCCAGAAGTAAAGATAATTTCCTTGTCCTCAACGTCCAAGAGTTTGGCAATTTGCTCACGGGCATAGTCCACAGCATCCTCTGCTTCCCAACCAAACTGGTGGCTGCGGCTGGCCGCATTGCCGTGTTTTTCGTAAAAAAAAGGGATCATTGCGTCTACCACACGCGGATCGCATGGCGTGGTGGAGTTGTTGTCAAGATATATTAGTTTGCGCTGGCTCATTTCTTATTTAGATTAATTCGCAAAGGTAAACAGGCTTCTTTGAAAATGGTTTTTCTTTTTTTGATAAATTCTAAAGAGTGTTGCTTCCTTCTAGAATGGGTCATGCTGAACGTAGCAAAGCACAGGATTGCGAAGGAAAACACAGATGCTTCGCTACGCTCAGCATGACACAATTGCCTGAGATTCAAAATGACTGAAAGGAGCGCAAGCCCTGCGCCAAAATCTTTACTTTTGCCCCGATTCCACCTTCCACCCTCCTTCGTCCATGCAAGACCATTTTCAAGAGTTCCCCTCCGTAAGCAAAGCTGATTGGCTGCGCCAAATCGCCAAAGATTTGAAAGACAAGCCTTTAGAAGACCTGGATTGGCAATTGCCCAACGGCTTGGTCGTGTCGCCTTTTGTCCATGCAGACGATTTTGAAACAAACCCTGCACCACTTTCTGATCAGCCGAACCCTTGGGAGATTTGTGAAGATGTGAAGGTGGATGACCCAAACACTGCCAACCGCCAAACACTGGACGCACTGGAAGCTGGGGCTGAAGGACTTTGCTTCTGGCTCGACCGGCCGCTCGAAGCAGGAGATTTTGGGCAATTGCTAAGCGGAGTTCACCTCGATTTTATCGGACTCCATTTTGCGGGCAGCGCAGTGGCTGAAAATCCCGGCATGGTGCTGGGAAATCTCGAAAAACTGGCACAACAACGCGGCCTTTCCACCACCCAGCTGCGCGGCTCTCTGGCTTACGATCCGGTGCCCGTTTCAAAAATTGTAGACTGGCTGTATCTTGCTGATCTGTTGGATTATGCGCGGGAAAAATTTCCTCAATTTACGGTTATTCAGGTAAGTACCCCGGAACTCCGTTCCGGGGAGGGCTCAGTACAGCATCCCCCGGAACTCCGTTCCGGGGAGGGCCTAATACAGTATCCTATGGAACTCCGTTCCGGGGAGGGCTCAGTGCAGC
>JBBQSW010000314.1:0-4927 GCA_038213575.1 Chitinophagales bacterium
GCGCACATTGAGGTATTCTTGGTAATATTCAAAGGCCTTTTCAAAGTCGTACAGTTCGTGGTAGAGATCAGCTGCGGTGCGATACGCTTCTGCGAGCAAGGCCAATTGCTTCGTGTCGCTGGCAAATTGGATGGCCGTTTGGTTGTGGGAGAGGGCGTTGTAAAGGTCGTTGCTGCTAAAATAGACCCCTGCCAGAAGGTGTTCGAGGTTGGCGAGTGCATCGTAATCTTTCCTTGCAGCCAGCACGTTGCGGGCTTTCAGGAGGTATTCAATGCCTCGTTTGGTTTCACCCGTGTTGTGCAGCGCAATGCCCATATTGGCCCATAGCACCTCGGGGTAATCACAGGGGATATAGGCACACTGGAGTTCCGCTTTTCGGAAATATTCGAGTGCCTTGGGATATTCGCGCAAGCTGGCATACTGCCTTCCAAGGTTGTTGTAAAGCAGCGATTGCTCTTGCGTAGTGCCGGCCTTTTCTATAATGTCTTGCAGTAGATGATAGAAATACAGGCTTTTGCCCACATCCCCTTTTTGGTCGTAAGCTTGGGCGCTTTTTTGATAAATTTGTACCAAACGCGGATTGTTCCCCTCTACTTTGTATTTGACAATGAGCTCTTTGTACAGTATTTCTGCACTGTCGAAACGCATATCGTAGAGACAAGCGTCGGCTGCCTTTTCGCGGGTTTCGTAGTCCTGAGGCTTCAATGCAAGCACTTCTCGATAGTAGCGGTGGGCGGGAGCGTAAAGTTTTTCGCGGAAAAAAAGGTCGCCGATGGCAGTCTTCACGGTAAGTTGAGCGGGGCGGTTGCCAGAAGTTTCAAGCTTGGCCTCGGCTTCCAGAAAATGCTGAAGCGCTTCCTCTGTACGCCCGATACGAGTGTATGTTTCGCCCAGCACGATGGATGCGCGGACGATGCCCCCATCGTAACGGAGGCTACGCGCAATCGAAAGACTATGTTGGGCGAGTTCTTCGCGTTCAGAATCGCTGTCCGTGCGTTTGGCTAGATCCAGAATATGGTCTACCTCCACCGTGCTGCGCTCGATGTCGTCAAGTGTCTGGGCTTTCAAGCAATTGAAAGCCAAAATGATAAAGAGGGATATGAGAGAGAGTCGCACCGCGTTTGAGTAGATTGGCGACGCGAAGAACGGGCGAAAATGTCCAATTTCCAACAAGGAATTTCCAATGTCCAAATAGGCGCTTATTTGGACATTGGAAATTCCTTGTTGGAAATTGGACATTCCCTACTTCCTTTTCCAAATCTTCAAATCCAAGGAATCAAGTACCATTTGCCAGAGCACCTCGTAGGGGATGATCTCGATCTCGTGGGCTTGGCTGGCCGATTCGAGCGGTACGGTTTGGAGTTGTTTGAAAAGTTTTTCCGTTTTCCGTGTGGATGCTTCCCGGTGAAAAAGCGCCTGTGGCACCTGAAGCAGCATTTTGATAAAACAGTTGCTGCGGAATGTGGCATCGTCTTTCAGGTAGCGGCTACAATATTTTGCAATGCCTTCGATTCGATCCGACGATTTCGTGTAGTCTTTTTCTGCTGTAGCGTATAGGATTTGGACAATGAGCACGCTGATGTTCATGCCGCCCTTGTCTTTTGAAAAGAGCGTGATTTCGTTGATGAACTTGCTCATTTTGAACTTTTTAGAGCGCTCGCTCAGCACGGATTCCGGTATTTTACCAATCTTGATGAGGTAAAAAACGTAGGCTTGAAAGATGCGCCACATCTCCACCACCTGTATCTGCTTTTCTTCGAAACGCGGGTAGTTCACCACCCTTTCGTACAGGTGGTAGGCTTCTTCCCAGTGGCCTGTGCGCATGGCGAGCAAGAAGAAAAGTTCTTGCAGTTTGAACCAGTTGAAGGAGCCTTCTTCAAAGAAATATTCGCAGCGCTCAATGGCTTTTTGACCTTTTTCAAATTCGCCCAACTGCAAGTAGCATACAATCAGGTTGTAGTAGAATACTTGAAGCGGCAACCCGCTGTCGTAGTCTTTTTTGTCAAAAAACGCGATGGCATCTTCACAGATTTTGACCGTTTTTACATAGTCATTCTCGCTGTTGTAGATCAGCAGATGCACCATACGCCCAAAAAGGTGGAGTTTGAACGAGGTGCAAACCGACATAAATGGCTTCAATTCTGCGTAAAACTCCTCTGCCTGCTGCGTCACCTCCGCTTTGGTAGATTTACTGTTGGTGTACTGCGCCATCAGCTCGGAGTAGAAAAACTCCGCCTTGCTCTCCATTTGCCAGATTTTCTCGTATTCGTTGTACAGCTTTTTTATGTCCTCGTATTTGCTGATATCACCATCTACGGTGCTGTATTGGAGGCGCAGTACGCGCAAAATATCGAGCGTCAGTTCTGTAAACTCAAAGTGTTTGGCATGGCGGAGGAGGCGTTCGAGCAGATCAATACCCGTGATTTTGGCATTGCGGATCAGCAAGGTCATCGCTGCAGACCACTTTTTGTAACATTCAAAAAACGCCTTTTGGCGGTTTGTAAAGTTGGCGTCTTTAAAATCGAGGAGGAAAATTGCGTCGAGCAGGCGTTCCTTGAGCTTGTTTTTCAAGCTCGTCAGGTTGCCCTCGTTGCTATCTTTGAAAAGTACTTTAGCGTCTTCGTCAGACAGAACCTTTTTATCTAAAAGAGCATCGAACAGACGCTCCATCTTGGAGTCTGGTTCGATGATGAACTTTATCATTCCACTCCCCTTTAATTTGGTCTTATTGACCAATCCCACGAGTTCTACAAGATCGCGCATAAGCCGATGAAGTTTGATTATCAACGATTTTGACACAAAGCGACGCCCTGTGCTGTAGTGTTTGTCAGCATCAGAATACCATTTTTGGTCAGTTAAACCAACATCGGATGGGAATAAATAAACAGGAAGAAGAAGAAAACGGGAAACCAAAAAGTTGCTCTGTTCCGTTTCAACGTACTACCGAAGGAGGATTAATGGGCTATGGAGAAATGCCCAAGGATTAAAATGAATAGCTCAAAGGTAAAAATTCCTAATTAATCAAAGGCCAAGTTTATGCCAAAGTCTTACAAACGTCATAAAACGTACATTTTTTAGCGCGAATTTTATTGTTATTTAATAAATATTGAAAAAAAATTACACAAAACTCATTGACTTAAAGGTTGCTCCAAGCGTTTTTTCCGCATCAGCACCCAGCCAACGCTCTAGTAAGGTGGCATACACCTGCCGGAAATCCACCTGAAATTTCAAATCGCCCTGATCCAGATCGAGTAGATCGGGCATGGGGTTGAGCAGTCCTTTTTGGCGGAGGCTTCCGCTAAAAAACATCATGTTGTTGGCCGTGCCGTGGTCAGTGCCGCCCGAGGCATTTTGCGACACGCGGCGACCAAATTCAGAGAACATGGCGACCAGCACGTCCTCCCATTTGCCATTAGCTTTCAGGTCGTTTGTAAAAGCTGCGAGTGCATCGTTGAGTTCCTGAAAGAGGCGTTTTTGTTGCGCTTCTTGGTTGATGTGGGTGTCAAAACTGCCTAGTGAAACGTAGTAAACCGACGTGTCCGTGTCGGCTAAAATCAAAGAGGCAATGGTTTTAAGATCCTTGCCCAGACCTGTGGTAGGGTAGGCTGCCATCGTCGGTTTTTGGCGGCTCTGTTCAAAAAGGTAATTGGCTGAAGAAAGGGTTTCGGCCATGGTTTTGTACAAATAATCTACGGGTGCATCATCGTCAATCACCTTGCCTTTGGCAGCGGAATATTCGGCAAAAAATGGGCTGCGCGTACTTTCATATAGCCGCTTGGCATCCTGCAAAGCCAGTCCCTTGGAATTTTCTCCTTTCATTACGAGACTTAGGGTGTCGTCAAATTCAAGCCCGGCGCTGGGGCGCCCTGCGCATTGTGCATCGAGATAGCGTCCCAGCCAGCCCGTTTGCCAGTACTCGTCGGCAGGGCTGGCGGAATGCCAGATGTCCATGCTGCGGAAGTGCGAACGGTCTGGGTTTGGGTATCCGACACTGTTAAGCACCGCCATGTGCCCATTGTCCCAAAGGTTTTTGAGTCCGACAAGAGTAGGGTGGAGACCTGCTTCATCTGTAAGCGCGAGTGCGGTTTCGCGTTTGATACCAAGGCGGGGTCGCTCGCGGTAGTACACGTCGTTGCGGGTGGGAATGATGGTGTTCAGTCCGTCGTTGCCACCGCTGAATTGTATGATGACCAAATTGCGGCCTTTAACGGGTAATGTACCCGGGGCCTGAAGCGAGTACAGGAATTTTGGCAACAGCAAGGAGGCCGTTGCAAGGGAACCAGTTTTGAGAAAATCTCTTCTTTTTATTAGCATGATGGTGGTGTTTATTTTTTGTGCACTTGAGTGTTTCAACAACTAAATTCATAACACTTTGTTTTCCTTTCTTATTTTTTCACCAATTCAAAAGTTATACAATATCATGGCATCTACAAATTGGAACCTTGACACTGCACACTCTGAAGTAACGTTCAAGGTCAAACACTTGGTCATTTCAACCGTTTCTGGCAAATTCAAAAACTTTTCTTCCGCCGTCAGCACCGAAGGCGACGATTTTTCAACCGCCAAAATCAGCTTTGAACTGGAAACTGCTTCACTCGACACAGGCAGCGATATGCGCAACGACCATCTGCGCGGCGGTGATTTTTTCAACTCTGAAGCTTTCCCTAAAATCATTTTTACTGCTACGGATATTCGCCAATTGGATGGAGCTGACCATGAAATTGACGGCCATTTGACCATCCGCGAAGTGACGAAACCGATTACGTTCAAAGTCGAGTTTGGTGGCATTGCCAAAGACCCTTATGGACAGATTAAAGCGGGTTTTGAGGTCGAAGGCAAAATCAAACGCAGCGAGTTCGGACTTTCCTGGAATGCAATGACCGAGGCAGGTGGGGCAGTCGTTTCCGACGAGGTGAAAATTCAGGCT
>JBBQSW010000315.1:0-4910 GCA_038213575.1 Chitinophagales bacterium
TTTGGCTGGAGTTATGGAGGATTCATGACGACTTCATTGATGACGCGCCCAGAATCAAAAGACGTGTTCAAGTGCGGCGTAGCTGGCGGCCCGGTTATTGACTGGAAGATGTACGAAATTATGTACACAGAACGCTACATGGATACCCCGCAAGAAAACCCTGAGGGCTACGCCAAAAATAGCCTTTACCAGTACATAGACAATTTGAAGGGTCGCCTGCTCATGATTCACGGCTCTTCGGACGACGTGGTGCTTTGGCAACACTCCCTGCGTTACATCCGCGAGTGTGTGCGTCGCGGCAAACAGATTGACTATTTTGTGTACCCCGAGCATTTGCACAACGTAATGGGCAAGGACCGAGCACATCTTTTTGAGAAGATCGAGCAGTTTTTCAATCAAAATTTGAGGGATACGCCAGGGGGGAAGCCCTAATTCCGCTCCATTACCATCACCCAGAACAAGGTTTTTGGCACTGCCTGTTCGGGTGGCGGATCCCAGGTGATTTTTGATTTCTTTTCCGCTAGGTCTACCACACAAATGGTGTGATAATCCTTTTGCAAACTGGCTACCATTTCTTTTACCAATGGGTCGTCTTTTAGGTGCTCGTATTGTCCTCCAGGCAGCACCACGAATCGAGGGCGACGCCCCCAAAACTCTTCGCGAGTTTGTTGTTGGAATTGTGCACGGCGGGCATGGGGCTGCACCACACCCTGAAAAAACAAGTGGCTCAAAGCGGAAGATCGGTCGGCGCTTAACAACAATTCTGGCTCTGAGCCGATGATGGCTATCGAATCAGTAGGAGCACTTCGTTTCTTCAATTCTCTTCCTATTTCAGCCATCTCCTGAAAAGAATTGTTCGCGTAAGCCCCCCACAAAACGCTGCGGTGGTCTTTCCAAAACCAATACCCGTTGTGTGCCAAAACGGGCCATAAGACCACCAAAGCAGTGGCAACCCAGCCCATAGAGCCATATTTGCGCAGCATGGTATCCAGTCCAATAACCGCACAGACGGATAGCCAAGGCAAGGCCAACACAAAATAGTGTGGATAAAATGCCCCACCCAAGGAAACACCACAAAGCGAAAGTGGCAGCAACCAGGCAAGGGCACGTTGCTCGGGCGATTGCATTTGTCGGAACATGACAACCATGCCATAAAGGCCCGTAAACCATACCCACCACCAATGCGAAATAACTTTTGGGAAATAAAAATTGAAGAAGAACCAACCACCAGGTACTTGGGTTTTGAAGGTCTCTCCGGTTGAAATATCTACCGTCCAAAACCAGAAATCGTCGAATCGCCCCTGCGAGGCAAACCAGGCGGCGCTCAAGCCTACCGGCAAAATCACGCCCAAGGCATAAAGCAATCCCAAACCAATGGCTTTTGTGATGGATTCGGACCGCCCGCGCCCAAAAAACCACCAGGCCAAATATAATCCGCCAAACACGGCATAGAAGAGTGCTTGCTGCTTTATCCATATAGCCAATCCGGCGCCTAGACCCGCCAAGATGATCCAAACCACTTGAGAATTGCGACCTTGTACCGTACCGCGCCACAGGGCCCATAGGCCAGCAAAGGCTGGCAGGGCACAGAGCTGCGTAGCATGCGCCGCAAAGCCCAATACCTGACCACTGGCCGCATACAAAGCGAAAAGTCCGGTAGCAGCCAGTGCCCGGTCACGCCCGATTACTTCGCGCAACCATAAAAACAACACGACCAAGGTTGCCAACTGCCACAGCAAAGCCCCCAAATGTATCCCTGTTGGCTGGACGCCAAATATACTTGCAAACAACCCGTAGACAAGGTAAAGCCCTGGCAACTTGTTGTCATATAAGTCCGTGTACAAACGTTCGCCTCCCATCAATGCTCTACCGATGTAGGCAAAAACGCCCTCGTCGCGCTCAAAGGGAATATCCAACAGGCGCAACCGCGCGATCAATGTGATGACCAACAAGGCGATGCCTATCCAAGCAAAGGGCTTGGTCGAAAACTTATGATGGGCTACAGGTTTTGAAGCTATGGTTGTTGGCTGCTCGCCGTGGCTCGTGGTTCGACGCTTACTTTTTGACATTGTTTTATCGGAACTTCGTATTGTCTGGGCGTTTTTTGCGAAAGCCCAAAGATAGATGCACGAGGTTATGTTGGACAACAATCTTCCTTGAGAACGGTGAAATACAAAAAAAGGCCGCCCCAATCCTGGGACGACCTACTAAAACCCTGTCGTATTTTATTTGTCGTGTACGGCACTAGTCAGCTTTCAAATCTGCGGAGATTTTATCCAGTTTTCTGGCAGTAGCAGTTTTGAAATCGCTCCAGCCTTCTTTCATATCCTCTCCAACCCGGTTCATGTCGGATTTCAATTCCTCGCGTTGGGCAGCCAAACTTTTGCGGCGCTCCTGCCACTTTGCCTTTTCTTTGGCAGAAGCCTTTTCGATTTTTCGGTCGAGTTGCTCAATTTCTGCATCCAGATCGCGACCGGCTTGATTCATTCTGGCAGACAAATCATCCCGTTCCGCTTTTAAGGCAATGGAGACATCCTGGTTAGCATCTTTGAGATTTTCCTTCGCATCCTGAAGGTTTTCTTTAGCATCCTGCGCGGCATCCTGACGACGCTCTGCGGGAGTGTCAGAGCAGGATACAAGGGCAAAACTGGCTGAACAAAAGGCCAATAGGCCAGCAAATAAAAATTGCTTCTGCATGGTATTTGAATAAGTTGGTGAACGTTTGATTGGGAAAAGGGTACTTTTAAAATTCGTAGCCCAGCGTGACACCGATACCACGGGTACGGCGGTAAGGCGCATTGTCATTCTGGTTGTTATCGTCACTATCAAGCAGGTTGTTGATGCCCAGATTGTACCGTGCATCCAAAAAGACATGGCCAAACTTCACACCTCCACCGAACGAAACGCCCCAGTCAGTACGCCGTTGGCGGTCGGCTTCGTTGTCGTTGTCAAAATTGAAGTCATTTTCACTTGTAGTGGTATTTCCGAGCAATGTAGTACTGGTTTTAGTTTTTCCACTGATTGCCAATCCTACAAATGGCCCTCCAAGGATATAAAAACCACCTCCGTCTTCTTTGTAGAATTTCAGTTTTGCAAGCACGGGCACTTCTACATAGTTGTAGTAAAGCCGCGAAACGATTTTATTGTCTTCATTAAAAACATAGGTTGATTTTCCACCTTTCTGAATATAAAGGAGTTCTGGCTGAATGGTAAAAACTTTCGATAATCCAAGGTCGAACGACACGCCCGCCTGAAACCCAGCCACCGAGTTGTTTTTCAGCGACTCATAACCCTCCAGCCTGGATGATTCAGAAATACTGGCAAAGTTCACCCCTGCCTTGATGGCTACTTGAGCCTGAGCTTGAGGAATCAAAAACGTTATGGCAAGCACACCTGCCAAGAGAAATGATTTGATGTTCATAGAATGGTTTGTTAAATTGTTAAAAGGTATTTGGGATTAAAAGACATTGCTTTTTTCAATGCAAAGGTGGGCGGTATCATGCGAGTAATCTGTTACACAATTGCCATAAAATCTTGTAAAATTCACACATTGCTTCATTTAGCAGCAATCCGAAGTGGTCGTAAAGACTATAGGCGCACCAATTTCTCCAAAATAAAATGAGCCATTTCGCCCTGAAGGTTCGGGCGAGATGGCTCATTTTATAGAAACTACCTGTGTTCAGTCTATGCTTGCTTTTTCGCTTCCTCTATTTGTTGTTTGAAGTTTCCACTCCATGTACAGTCAACGAAAATGGTTTTGAAAATTGAACTTTTGTAATCACTTAAAAATCAAGGGCTTTCAATCAATCAAATCATCAAAATCACTTTAATCAAAGTGTGTAATCAGAAATCCGCGCAAATCTGTCCCTTCCGCGTAATCCGCGTTACACTTTCCACAAGCGCAAAAACAACACTTCCAAGGCCAAAAACAACAGCGCAAAAACCACACACCAGCGCCACAGCACGATGCCGCGTTCTTGCTCGTTCACTACTTGACTGAAATTGGCTTCAGCGTTGGTGGCAAGTACTTTCATGTTTTTCGGAAGGTTTTCGCTGAGCGCTTCGTCGGTCTTGAACGACAGGTCGCTTTCCTTGCGGTCGTAGTTGAACGCAAACTCTGCCAAGGTGCTATCGCCCTGCAAATGCAGTTGATACCAGCCTGCGTCTCGCACTTGAGTGCCGGGCGTGAGCAGCACTTTCGAACCAAAAATACGCTGTTCGGGGATGAACTCTACGGTCGGTGGACGGCCGACGGTGGACGGTGGACGGTTTGCTGAGTTTCCGTCTCCCGTTAACCGTCCACCGTCTCCCGTTAACCGTAACTTGTAATTCGTTTCGCCGCGGCCAGAGATTTTGTGTCTGGCTTCCAGCACCTCATCCTTGCCGATGGTATAGGCAATTTGGCGGCTTTTGGTGCCTGCAATGGCCATTTTGAAGAGCATCGGCACAAATATTTCTCCGTTGCGCACTAAGTCGCTGAATTGCTCATTGAGCGGTGCAGCACTGAAATAGAGCGCACCCTCGCCTTGTGAGAATTTGGAAAGCAATGAGGAGCCGTCGCGGTAAGTGAGTATTTGCTCGCCACGCGCTGGAGCGATTTTAAAATTGCCCTGCGTATTGGGCAGGCGCAGGTTGGCGCTTTTATTCAAAAAAACATCGCGAAACACAAACTCTTCGGTGTTGACCTGGCTGGTTTGGCGAGGCGTGGCTTCGAAGGCACCGAGATTCCCAGCAGCAAAATTTTGCAGGAAAGCATTGTACGAATTCAGATCAGCGCTCTGGCTGGGGAAAGCCAGGACATTACCCCCGTTTTGGCAAAAAGTTTTCAATTCGTTGGCCAAACCTGAGGAAACCGAACTCAACTCATTCAGCACAATCAGTTGGTAATCCGCAAATTTTGAGTAGTCCAG
>JBBQSW010000316.1:0-4879 GCA_038213575.1 Chitinophagales bacterium
TGATAAGGCCACTGCTTTTAAACCCAAAGACTACATTGGGGTCTGAAAAGTCTTCTGGATATACTGGGTATTCATTGATGAAAATGGTATCAAAAAGCCCGGTATTGGGATCATAACTCGTTACAACACTCAGGGTTGAAATCGCAACCTCGTAATAGTTGCGAACGCCTGGCTGATCTTGCAGGAACACATCCACAAAATCGTATTTGTCGCCGAATTGGCCGGAAATCGCATTTCGTTTCACACGGGTAGAATCTACTGTAAAATCTCCTGGCATCACTTGTAGTGCGCTTACTTTGGGATAATCCGGGTGTTCCGCACGAATCTCATAAGTGCTTCCCGACTGCATCGGTTCGGGCAAATTGCCCACGAGCACAAAGCTGCTGTCCATGCTTAAGGGAGCAAGCGTAAGCCATTTTTGGCCGTCTTTGTAAAGCTCGGCACTGCCTCCATCCACAAAAAAATCATCGTAGTTGGGCACTGTTTCGAGAATGCCAAAATTGCGGGTCAAAAGCATTCGAATCCTCGAATCCTGATCCGTCAGGTTCAAGTGAAACGACAATTGCTTGGTATAGGGGGGCGGATCAATTTCGATCGTTTGGCTAAAAAAATCATCGCTGCAGGAAGCAAGACTCAAGGAGAAAAGGGCAATGAACCCACCTGCAATGTGTCCCAATTTCGGAGTTAAACCACTGAGGGATAAAAGGTTTCTTCGGATGAAGAAGAGGATATTTTTCATGTTTTTGATTTTATATTTGTGGACGATTAGACTAAAGGGCTTTGGACAATGATAATCAAAAGTCTATTGTCAAAAGTCTAACCATCCAATGCTCATTAGAATTTGAAGCTCCAGGTAACGTATGGGATAATCGGGAAAAGTGCGGCTTTCTTCAGCACGGTTTTATCCTGACCGTTGACGTTATCTGTATCCGTAAAGAGGAAAAAAGGATTTTTGCGGTTGTAAGCGTTGTATGCTCCGAAAGCCCAGGTCCGTGTGTAGCGACGTTTTTTCTTGGTAAAATCAAAGCCCACATCGAGGCGATTGTAAGAGGGGAATCGGAAATTATTCCGCTCGGGCGTATGTGTAATCTCTTCCAGGTAGTTTTGATAGGCATAATTGCTGGGGCCGAGGTAGCGTGAATTTCCAAAGGTAACGGCATTGCCCGTTGAATACACCCAACTGGCGGCCATCGAAAAGCGCTTGGTAAACTGATAGGAACCCGTGATTTCAAAATCGTGGCGCCGGTCGTATTTATAAGGAAAAACATTCCCAAAATTGATTTCTGCAAACTGCCGTGTGGCCCACGAAAGTGTATAGCCCACCCATCCGCTGAGTTTGCCCGTTTTTTTCTGGACAAAAAACTCTGCCCCATAAGCCGTGCCATTGCCCTGTGAAACACGATCCTCCCAGTTTTGGAACTGCAACAGACTGGAGCCTTCTTTGAACGCAATTACATTTTTCATCTCCTTGTAATACACCTCCACACTGCACTCATAGTCCTTTCCAAAGGTTTTGGCCGCACCGAGTGCAGTCTGCCAGGCATCTTGTGGTTTTATCCGTTTGGTAGTAGGCAGCCAAAGATCCGTTGGCAAACCAATGGTTTCGTTGGTAAGCAAGTGAATGTACTGGCGCATGGTGCTAAAACCCGCTTTAAGCGACCAGCCCTGGCCAAAAAGATACCGGGCGTTCAAACGCGGCTGAACGGAGAAATAAGGTTTGTCTTCCTGCACAAAACCGGAAATATGAAGCCCATAATTCACCCGCCAATTGCTGTTAATTTTCCAATCATCTTCGCCGTAAAGTGCGAATTCTGTGGCGCGTACATTGGGTTGAATGTAATTGGCTGCAAAGCTACTGGAGTCACCGCCCGCTTCATAGGTGGAAAAACTGGAGCGAAAATCACCTGGGCGGAAAGTGTGCAAAATGGCATTTGCACCAAATCGAATGTAGTGGTCGGGCGATGGCAAATAGTCGAAATCAATCTTCCCGGCCACATCATCAATGCCCGAAAAATAACTGAGGTCAAATTTGTCCTCTGCTTCCACCACGCCATTTTCAAAATCCCGGCTTTCAAAACCCGTAGAAGTATTGAAGCGGTAGCGGCTATAGGTCAGCGTGGAGTTGGCAAAAAGTTTGGGATTCATTATATGGTTCCAGCGCAATGCCGAAGTGATGTTCCCCCAACCGAGCCCGGCCTTGAACCGATCCTCATAATCAAGGTCTTTTTCTCCAAAATTGGAGTAAAACTTGTCTTTCCCAGTGTAAAAACTTAAATAAACGCGATCTTTTGGCGAAATTCGGTAATTCACTTTTGCATTTATGTCGTCAAAAAAATAACCCACGACACCGTCGCCCCCCTCAGCCCTGAAACCGGCCTTGATGAGTGGTCTGGCCAAAATATCAATGTACGTCCGCCGGCCTGAAACGATGAACGAGGATTTGCCCTTTTTGATCGGGCCTTCGAGCGTCAGTTTTGAAGCGATCAAACCAATAGAACCTTCCCCGTGAAACTCATTCTCGTTCCCCTCTTTCATATTGATCTCGATCACCGACGACAAACGGCCTCCGTAACGGGCAGGAAATCCGCCCTTTATCAGCGACACGTCTTTTACTGCATCGGGGTTGAACACAGAGAAGAAACCAAACAAATGGGACACATTGTACACTGGTACACCATCCAAAAGAATCAGATTTTGGTCGGGTCCACCCCCGCGCACATAAATGCCGCTCTGGCCCTCACCGCCGCCCGATACGCCTGGCAGAAGTTGCAAGGCTTTCAAAACGTCCTTTTCTCCAAGAAACGCAGGCACATTTTTGATTTGTTGGATCGGCACGTCAATTCGGCCCATCTGCACCCGCTCTTCTACTCGTTCGTAGCGTTGGGCTACAATTTCTACTTCTTTCAACACGGAGTTCTCTTCCATGCCAATGTTTTGTACTACGTTTTTTTCTAACAAAACGCTGAATGCTTCAGGTTTGTAGCCAATGTAAGTGATGGCAACAATGGCCGAATCAGTGGGCAAGGTTAGGCTGTAAAAGCCAAAAGTGTTGGTAACGGTTCCTTTGCCACTTTTCAGATCGCGAATGGTCGCGCCAATGAGGTGCTCTCCACTTCCGCGGTCGGTCACGGTGCCGCTGATGGTGTAACGAGTTTGAGCAAGCGTTTGAAACGAAAAAAGGAGTTGGAAAAGGAGTGGCAGGAGCATAAGCCGACCAGACCATTTAAAGTGAGGGTAGTGATGTGTTTTCAACATAAAATTAGAATGACAGGTGAGTTTGCCGCAATGGACGTATGCAATCAAAAATAGGTAGGGATCCAGTGGCAGTTTTGTGTTTTTTTTAACAAGGATCGCCCCAACAACTCAAGAGTCGTTGAGGCGATCTGGGATAATTATATCCAAAAGAGCAACTCAAAAAGCCCGATTCGAATCAAATTGCTCCAGATAATCTGCCACTCGGCGCAAGAAAGAACCTCCCAGCGACCCGTCCACCACTCGGTGGTCGTAAGAAAGCGAGAGGAACATCATCTGGCGCACCGCAATCACATCGCCATACTCTGTTTCGAGCACCGCAGGTTTTTTGCGGATAGCACCCATTGCCATAATCGCTCCTTGTGGCTGATTTATGATGGGAGTACCCATCACATTGCCGAACGTACCAACATTGGTAAGCGTGAACGTACCTCCCTGAATTTCATCCGGTTTCAATTGGTTGTTGCGTGCGCGATTGGCCAAGTCATTCACCTGCTTGGCAAGTCCAGCCAGGTTGAGGAAATCGGCGTTTTTAATGACCGGCACAATCAGGTTGCCACTTGGCATTGCCGCAGCCATACCGATGTTGATGTCTTTTTTGAGGATGATTTTTGTGCCGTCCACCGACACGTTGATCATCGGAAAATCACGTATAGCGCGTGCTACAGCCTCTACAAAAATGGGCGTGAACGTGATATTCTCGCCGTATTGCTTTTTGAACGAGTCTTTTACCCGGTTGCGCCAATTGACCATGTTCGTCACATCGGCCTCCACAAAGGAGGTGACGTGCGGGCTGGTGTGCTTGCTCATCACCATGTGGTCGGCAATGAGGCGCCGCATCCGGTCCATTTCGATGATTTCGACGTTGCCCCCAATGCTGGACATTGGACTTTGCACGTTGGAAGGCGCAATGCTCACGGGCGCTGACTGCGCACTGCCACTACTCACAGCGACGGTCGCCTGTTCACTGCCCCGGTTGGACACATAGGCCAAAATATCTTTTTTAGTCACCCGACCTTCTTGCCCTGAGCCGGGAAGCGCATCCAATTCCGTTTGGGCGATCCCTTCCTGTTTGGCGATTGTGCGCACCAGCGGAGAATAAAAGCGGCCCTCTCCAGATTTTAGACCTTGGACATTGGATGTTAGATTGGAAGCACCCGCCGTCGGAACGTAAGGCACTTCTGATGTTTTAGAACTGCTACTGTCAACTGCCTTCGCTCCCGCCTGCCGAGGCTCGACGGGAAGGGAAGCTTCGGCGGGCAAACCTTCCGTTTCAAGAATAGCGATAGCCTTATTGATGGCTACGACATCGTTTTCCTGAAAAAGGATTTCTACAAGCACTCCCGCTATGGGTGAGGGCACTTCAGAGTCTACCTTGTCGGTGGCGATGTCGAGCACGGGTTCGTCCAGTTCGACACTTTCGCCAATTTTTTTGCGCCATTTGAGGATGGTGGCCTCCATGATGCTTTCGCCCATTTTGGGCATCACAAGTTCTACGCGAGCCATGTGTTAGTGTGGTGAGGGTGCAATCAAGAAGGGTATCTGCTCGTTACACCTTAGTTTTATTTTTGAAAAAATTTGGTCGAAGCCCGCTTTCGCTTACCGTGGCTTGGCATAAAGCAAGGCT
>JBBQSW010000317.1:0-4866 GCA_038213575.1 Chitinophagales bacterium
ACGGACACTTCGAACTCAATGTGTTCAAGCCGGTGATGATCTACAATTTCCTCCACTCTGCCCGGCTCATCGGTGAAGCATGTGTGAGTTTCAACGATAAATGTGCCATCGGCATCGAACCCTTGCGCGACAACATAGCCAAGCACGTGAACAACTCCCTGATGCTTGTAACCGCGTTGAACACCAAAATTGGCTATTACAACGCTGCTGCCATCGCGCAAAACGCGCACAAAAAAGGCATTACGTTGAAGGAATCTGCCCTCGAATACGAACTGCAGGGACTTGATTTCAAGCACATCACTTCGGAGCAGTTTGATGCCTGGGTGCGGCCGGAGGAGATGGTGGGGAGATGATTAGGTCATTGGTCATTGGTCATTGGTCATTGGTCATTGGGTCATTGGGTCATTGGTCATTGACCAATGACCAATGACCTAATGACCAACTTTACTCCCCAAAAAGCCACTCCGCCGCCTTTGGAAATTCCAGCCCCCATCTATCTTCTGTGTGCCTTCCTTGGGGGTCGGTTTCCATCCTTATCTGTAATTGTGCCCGGTCGGATCCCCGTGTTTCCATGGATTCTTTGAATCGCTGCATGTTGGGGATCATTCCTGCACCTTCCTTGGCCCCCGCATAGAGATAGATTTTTGTGCTGGAATACGGCATAAAGCGCACCGGTTCGAAATATACCTTAGGCGCAGCCCAGAGCGAGGGCGAAAAAATCATGAATTTGGAAAAGACTTGAGGGTAAAAAATGCCTGCGTAGATGCTGATAAGGCCGCCCATACTGCTGCCTCCGATACCCGTGTGTGCTCGGTCAGGCAGGGTGCGAAAATGCTCATCTATATGCGGTTTGAGGGTCTCAGCGAGGAATTGGGCGTATTCCTGGCCAAGGCCATCGCCCCAGCGCTGTGAATCGTATGGGGAATATTCTCGTATGCGCTCGCTGCCACCGTGGTCAATCGCGATGACGATGAAACCGCTCACGCCACGTTCTGACAAGGCAGCCAATTGCCGGTCTACGGCCCAGGTGCCAAAGGGAGCGGTGTCTTCAAACAGGTTTTGGCCATCCTGAAGGTAGAGCACGGGGTAGCGTTTGTTGGTGGTAGCATAATCCCAGGGAAGCAATACAGAAATGCGTCTACGGCGGCGGAGTTGTGGTACATTGAACCTTTTGGATACGATCTGTATATCAGGGTAAAATTTTGGATCGTAGCCTCCGGAGTGCTGTTTCCAGTTCGGCACTACATCGCTTACTTTGCCTCGGGGAGCTTCCATGCTCCGGTTAGCAGGAGGGAATCCGTTGGGGGCCAGTTCTTCGGCTTCCCAGCCTCCTTTCACATATTTATACTCAAATTTTTCGACCGTGGGCGGCACTACTTGAAACGTGTATTGGTAGTGGCCTTCTTTGACTTTCAGCATCTTGTACTGCTCGTCACGGGTAACCCAGCCATTGAAATTACCCGTGAGAAACACGGGTCGGGCATCGTCGTTGGGCGTGAAAAGTTCGAGGGTGAGCATTATGGGAGCAGAAACGGCGCTATGTTTTGGCGCAAAAGGATGGGTACGCATAAAGCGAAATTAGATTGGCCATTGGGCGGGGCAAAACTAATGCCAGACCGGGAGCTTTAGTCTCTAAATTTATCCAACAGGTGCGCCAATTCCATAGCTTCGGCTTCAGAGAGTTTGCCCCCTGCTGAACCACCGCCCATAAATCGTGCCTGTTCAATGTCGGAGAGCAATTTTTTTCCCAATTCGGAGATGGTAACGATGACCATGCGACGGTCTTTTCCGTGAGGCACACGTTCTAAATGGCCACTGAGTCGGAGCTTTTCCACCAATCGGCTCACGTTGCTGCTGCGGTCGAGCATACGGCTTTTGATGTCAAGCACCGACAGTCCCTTTGGAGCGCTGCCGTTGAGTATACGAAGGATGTTGTACTGCGGGCTCGTGAGGCCAAAAGGCCGCAATTGGCGGGTGATGGAGCAATCGAGCCAGCTGGCAGTAAAAAGTATGTTCAACAGCACCTTTTGGCGGGCCGGCATTGGCTTAGTACTTTTGAGTTCCATTTCTAATTTCATGACGCAAACCTAAATGTTTTAACACTAAACAAAAAACCTTTTAAAGGGTTCTGGGGAATGAATGCTGCAATCGAAATACTTTTGCAGTTTTACCCGCCTAAGCTTTAGCGAAGGCGGGCTAGTAACCTCTCACGTCTCTCACACCTCTCACGTCTCTCATACCTCTCACTCAAATGCAATACGACGTTACAGTCATCGGTTCCGGACCGGGCGGTTATGTAGCCGCTATCCGTTGTGCACAATTGGGCCTTAAAGTTGCCATCATCGAACGCTACCCCGTGCTGGGCGGCACCTGTCTCAACGTGGGCTGCATCCCCTCAAAAGCACTGCTCGACTCATCCGAACATTTCCACAATGCTGCACACACCTTCAGTACGCACGGCATTGATTTGAAAGATTTGAAGGTGAACTTGCCCCAAATGATCCGCCGCAAAAACGAGGTGGTGCAGGAAAACAACAAAGGCGTGGAGTTCCTGATGAAGAAAAACAAGATAGACGTGCTCTACGGCCACGGCTCTTTTTTATCCAAAAACCGCTTGAAAATAACCGGCAAGAGTGGTGAAATAAAAGAAATCGAAACCCAGCACGTCATTATTGCCACGGGCTCGAAGCCGATTGTCCCGGCGAATTTCAACTACGACAAACATCGCGTCATCACCAGTACCGAAGCCCTCAACATCGAAAAAGTGCCTGAAAGTATGGTTGTCGTCGGTGGTGGGGTGATCGGGCTGGAATTGGGCAGCGTCTACGCCCGCCTTGGCACCAAAGTCCATGTGGTGGAATTCCTAGACCGCATCATCGCTGCTATGGATTCTGATTGCAGCCGGGAACTGATGAAATCGCTCAAAAATTTGGGCATGGAATTTCACCTCCGTTATGGGGTAACCGATGTAAAGCCCTCAAAATCAAAGGTAAAAGTGACGGCCAAAAGCCGCGACGACGAATCAAAAACCCTTTCCTGGGAGGCCGACTATTGCTTGGTGTCCATTGGCCGAAAACCTTATACTGATAATCTTGGACTTGAAAACGCCGGTATTACACTCGACGAAAAAGGCCGTATTCCCGTGAATGACCACTTGGAAACTTCCGTGCCGGGCATCTACGCCATTGGCGACGTGGTGCGCGGGGCAATGCTGGCGCACAAGGCCGAAGAAGAGGGTGTTTTTGTGGCAGAGACCATCTTGGGACAAAAACCGCACATGAATTACAACCTGATTCCCGGCGTGGTGTACACCTGGCCGGAAGTGGCCAGCGTAGGATACACAGAAGAACAACTCAAAGAGGCAGGTACAGCGTACAAATCAGGCAAGTTTCCCTTCCGCGCCCTGGGTCGCGCCCGAGCGAGCATGGATTTGGACGGTATGGTGAAGGTATTGGCCGATAAAGAAACCGACGAAATCCTCGGCGTACACATCGTGGGCGCGCGTGCGGCAGACATGATTGCTGAAGCCGTGGCGCTCATGGAATTCCGTGCGAGCGCTGAGGATGCTGCCCGCATGAGCCATGCACACCCTACTTACACGGAGGCCATCAAGGAAGCCTGTTTGGCGGCCACGGGGAATCGGGCCTTGCACGTGTGATGGGCTTGGCGACTTTTTTGACAGACCCCCTCCCCTCATCCGATGATTCCAAAGTCATCGGATGAGGGGAGGGGATAACAGGGAAATAGATTTGTTACCTTTTGCCAATCTAACCTTGCGCAAAACAAAATATCGAAGCCGCTCAAAAATTTTATCATCTATGCCTCTGCCGACCGCGACTTGCGCAAGGGATTGGAAAAACCTCCTCAACCACCTGTTTATATCCCTCCGTACCATCACCAAAGTAGTGGTTTTGAATGGGAAACCCTGTTTTCGATTCTGAAAACAATACTTGTTTTGGTATTGCTTTGGGGCTTTTTTCAAGCATTAGTTGATTGTGGCGTAATTACTATTTTGCCAGAAGAAAAAAGGGATTATTTTGACACCGTTCCTAACCCTCGTCCATGGAAATAAGATCAGGCCAATTCCAGTGTTTTGTTTTCAAGTTTAATGCTGACACTAATTTCTGCTTGCATTGCTTTGAAAACACGCACGATGGTGTCGATCGTGGCACTGTTCGCGTTGTTTTCCAACTTTGAAATCTGAGATTTTTTTACCCCGACCAGCTGCCCAAGTTCTTCTTGGGTAAGTTTCCGTTCCAGACGCGTTCTGCGAATCATCTCACTGATGATTTCCATACGGAGCGCATACTCGTATTGCTCTCTGGGTTCCGTTCCAAGCATTCCAATATGCTTGTTTTTCATTTCTTCCAGCGTGTACGTTTTTACTTTGCTGTGTGCCATATTACAATCAGTTTATTGATTTTAAAAGTATAATTCTCTGACTCCTTCGGCCTTTTCAATTTCTTTTAGTGGAACTTTGTCCGTTTTTTTGACCATGCCGTGCGTACAAATCACTAGTGGCAGGGGCACGAAGTCTTTGATAGTTTGGTCAGATTATTTTGAGATGAGACTAGGCGCGACGAAGGATTGTAGCGGGCTCTCCATGACTGAGGCGCAACAAAGTATCAGTTCAAAAGAGTCGGATCGAAAAATCCTTCGTGGGATGATCATGCAACGTATACCCGCTTTCTCATCTCCTTTGAAAAGGGCATTCTCGTGCCATCCATCATCACGATTGATAGACTCAGCTGCTCTTCTTGCAAGCATACCCATGCCATCCTACCTGAAGTATTGATCCCTTTTTCATCCTACGGACTGTTATTTATCCTTCAAATCCTCCGTGAATATTTCGCGAAGACTCAGACG
>JBBQSW010000318.1:0-4859 GCA_038213575.1 Chitinophagales bacterium
CACGGGTGGCGTGCTGGATGCCGACCTGGATGCTGAACAGGCCTGGGACATCAGCACAGGCGGACTCACCCCTGCGGGCGATACCATCGTGATCGCTGTGATTGATGGTGGAATGGATGCTGCACACCCCGATCTGGCGCCCAATCTGTGGCGCAACTGGGCCGAGATCCCCAACAATGGTCTCGACGATGACGGAAACGGCTATGCGGATGATTTCAGGGGTTGGAATGTTTTTTCACAGGGTGATCAAATTGAGGGAAATAGCTCGGCACACGGCACACCAGTCAGTGCGATTTTAGGTGCGCGGGGTAACAACGGTCTTGGGGTGACGGGAGTGAATTGGAACACCAAAATCATGTTCGTGGCAGCCAACGGCTCCGAAGCCTCTATTTTAGCCGCTTATGATTATGTGTATCAGGCTCGCCAACGCTACAATACTACTTGGGGGGCGGCGGGGGCGTTTGTAGTGGCGGTTAACTGCTCCTGGGGGATCAATTACGGTCAACCTTCCGATGCTCCGCTTTGGTGCGAGGCGTTTGATAAATTGGGCTATGTCGGCATTGTAAGCGTGGCTGCTACCGCCAACTTAGCCATTAATGTGGACGAAGTAGGCGACTTGCCAACGGCTTGCCCCAGCAATTTTCTCATTGGGGTTACCAGTCTCAACAGCAGCGACCAAAAAGCTGTAAATGCCGCCTGGGGAACGCAACATGTAGACCTTGGGGCTTATGGGCAAGAAGTATTCACCGCTGCGACGGCGGGTGGTTACGGCCACTTTACGGGCACCTCCTTTGCCGCACCGCAAGTGACAGGCGCCGTGGCATTGCTCTATGCTGCCCCTTGTCCAAATCTTATTGCATTGGCAAAAACAGACCCTGCTTCAGCGGCTTATTGGGCAAAAAGTTTGATTCTTGAAAATGTGACGCCCAATCCCTCGCTTACAGGAAAAACTTTTTCGGATGGAAGGCTCAATCTGTACCGGGCCGTTCAGACTTACGAAAACCAGTGTAGCAATTGCCCGGCCCCCTTTGCCCTCAAAATGGAAGACTTGTCCGATTCTTCGGCCTTTTTGATCTGGTCCAGACCTCCTACGGCACTTTACGTCATGCTTCGATGGAGAGCCCTGGGCATGGGAAGCTGGCATGTTGTGAGCACCGTGTCCGACACATTTTTTTTAGGCGACCTGTCAGCCTGCAACGCTTACGAATTTGAAGTTCAATCCATTTGTGAGGGCGGAGTGGAAAGCGCATGGTCGCCGCCATTTATATTTGCAACCAAAGGGTGTTGCACCATACCAAGCTCGGTTTGGTTGGAAAGCAGTACGGAAGACTATGCAAAAATTGCTTGGGAAGCAAGTGGGCTAAACAATGAATACCGCTTGCGCATGCGAAAAACAGGGAACCTTGGATGGACTTTTTTTGAAGCGGACACGAGTTTTTGGGTGTTTGAAAACTTGACTTCCTGCACGGATTATGAAGTGCAGGTCCAAGCATATTGTGAGGACTGGATCACGGGGTTCTCTCCGCTCTTTTCTTTCAAAACAAAAGGATGCGGGGCTTGCAATGAAGTGGAATATTGCAGCGTAAAGGCAGCGGATGCAAGCGAGGAATGGATTGCTTCGGTTCAAATAGGCACTTGGCTTCACAATTCCGGGCCAGGCGGGAATGGTTATCAAAATTTTGGCATGAACCAGCCTATATACCCCCAATTGGTGTCAGAAAACGCCACACTGGTAATGGTTTCTCCGGGGTTTTCGGGAAGCATTACCAAAGAGTATTTCCGTATTTATGTGGATTTCAACCAAGACGGCGACTTTGAGGACGACAACGAATTGGCCTTTGATCCGGGATTCGCGTTGGAGGGTGTTGCAGAGGGCATAATTTATGTGCCATCGCTTTCGCTGCCCGGCCTTACGCGCCTTCGGGTAATGATGAAATACACTACTTCCAACGATCCCCCGCCAAGTCCTTGTACCAATTTCGGGTTTGGTCAGGTGGAGGATTATTGTGTAGAATTGCGATTGGATTCTGTTAGCACCTCTATTCCAGTAAAAGACACCCTATGGTTGCTTCGTGCCTTTCCGCAGCCTGCCCACGATTGGGTCATGTTGGAATTTCCCGAAGGTTTTTCAAACAGCGAATGTGAAATTACCGTCGTGGATGTAACGGGCCGGACAATGGTTAATAAAACCGCACCCATGCTCCGAAATGGCGGTGTTTACCTGAATACCCACGCTTGGACCAGTGGCGTTTATGCAGTACAAGCTAGATGCGGTGGCAAGGTGCTGCGAGGAAAATTGATGAAGGGGTAATTTTATTTGAAACTTGAATCCGCCATTCACAACACGAGGGTTTGGGTAAGGCTTAGGATCATGTCGCCGCCTTTAAATTGCTCAGCCCAAAACGCGCCAATTTGCGCGGTACCGGTAATGCTTGTGCCGTCTTTCGCTATGCGGACTGCAAACGAATGTTCCGTCATTGCTTCCGCATCCGCACGGTTATTTCCTTTTCCCCTTGGTCGTTTGTATAAGTTTCCGACATTTTCACCGCCCCGTAATCCAGGAATTCAAAAATCTATGTTTGACTTTAAAACACCTTACTTTGTGGTCTTCTATTCATAAAAATCTCGATGGTGATTACGTCTCTTGATCAACTCGACCCGAACGGCTCTTACACCTATGCCGATTATCTGCTTTGGCAATTTTCAGAGCGGGTGGAGTTGTTGCGTGGTAAAGTCCGCCAAATGGCTGCGCCTTCGCGCAAGCATCAGGGCATCAGTATCAACCTTGCGCGACTTTTGTCCACTGCGCTTTGGCGAACGCCATGCAAAGTCTATTCTGCCCCCTTTGACGTTCGCCTCACGCGATTCAGCAAACTCAAAAATCAAGAAATCACCACCGTTGTCCAACCCGACCTTTGCGTCATTTGCGACCCTGCCAAGTTGGATGATCGCGGCTGTATCGGCGCACCTGATCTCATCATCGAAATTCTTTCGCCCGGCAATAGCCGCACGGAAATGAGGGACAAATTTGAACTCTATCAGGAAGCGGGTGTACTCGAATACTGGATTGTATCACCCACCGAAAGCACCATCCAAGTCTGGAAACTCAATGAACAAGGCTTCTATATTGGCTTACCGCCCGCAGTGGAGGGGGACCTCCTGACCACACCCATTATCCCCAATCTGGAGGTGGATGTGAAGGAGGTGTTTGAGGATTAGAAATTACCGTACGGAGTATGCGTCCAAAATGAGCACTTGCCCATTGCCACCTTTTTCTGCTTTTTTACCTGAAAATCCGGATGCCCGCATTGCCACATCACAAAGGCATACTGGTCGGAGAAATTGGCAAAAGTGACTTCCCTGTCTTCGGTAAAATGCCCGTTTTCGTAGTTTACCTTCATCAATATGGGCTTGCCGGAGGTGGAGGCATGTTGAACTGCTGCAGCAAATTTGCCCGGCTGCCATACCACCACCCGTGGGTCAGTCCAGCCTCCTACGCTCAGGCCCGCAGGGTATTTGACCCCTTTCTTCACATGCTGCATACCATCCATTTCGTACAAGGCTTTGCACTCCACGCTGTCATTGACGCCAATTTTCGCCATTCGGCGATCAATTCATCCCTGCCTGCGATGGTATTCATGGTGGCATTTGTCAAATCTGCCTGGGCTTTAAACCACGAAACAGGCTTGGACAGCATGCAAATAGATCGTTTCAGGGCTCACTTTGGGCAGGTTTTGTTGTCCTAAGCGGCCCGATATCTGTTCTGGGCTGTGCTGCTTGCCCAGCATTGCGCCAACTTAATGCTCAATCAAACGCATAAAACGAATCCCCAATCGCAATTGCCTTTTTTCGAGCGGCATCGCTGGTGTAAGCGATGACGACCACAAGATTGGTACTGCTTTTTTTGTCAAGCAAGGTGAGGATAAAAGCACCCACGCCATCCTTCGTCCCTTCTACAAAATAGCCTACAAAATCATGGATTTCTAGTTCGTCCACGGTACTGATTTCATCGTATTCCATTTCGGTGGCAGCGGCAATGAGTGCCTCTGCAAGGGCTTCTTCGGTGACTTCGCCGTCTTGTTCCACATAAATAGCCAATATCAAATCACTCCCTTCGGCGCTAAATTCTTCGTCGTTGTTGGTTGTGATCCGCAGGTTTTCTGGAGCACTGAAACCGACCCCGTGGTTGTCCCAGCGCCAGTCCTTTTGTGCAAATGCCGTGTTTAAAACAAAGGTAAAGGCAAAGAAAAGGGCGATTTTGAATGATTTTCTCATGTTTTAAATTGATTGGTAAAAGTTGAAATGTTTTATGCCGCACGCCAGAGGTGCATTCCAAGTCATGCATTTCCCACAAAGGTTAAAATAAAGTTGGAGTTTCACAAAAGGATAAAATTCAGCTGGTGAAAAAAATCCATGCATGCAAGTGCTGCATCCGGCCGATAAGTCATGAATATGGCGGCATTTACTTTTGCCATTATTAATAAAACAATGCCTAAACGCGCTTACTTCGAGCTCAAATCTTTGCGTAAAAAGAGCAATTCACTCCATACTTCATTGGTGTATTGTTTTATACTTTGAAGATGATCATCGTAGGTATCTTCTCCAAAGATTCCTTCGTAGGTTGCCTTAAAAGGTTTGCGGAATCCAGCTGCTTTTTCCTTCAAACCTTGTTTAAATCGCACTACTACAGAAAATTGTGCCGGCCCTGAAGCATTGATGGAATATACTGCTACAGCTAAACCATTGGCTTGCCATACTTTTTTCCGCTGTGCTAATATTTTTCTGATTTGATCTGCCGATCCAATCTTTGGATATAGATGATCTATTTGAATTTTATCAGAATAGTCACCTACGGCTAC
>JBBQSW010000319.1:0-4846 GCA_038213575.1 Chitinophagales bacterium
ACATTACCAACCCAGCTTCTCCTCAACAAATTGTCCAAATCCCGGGGCCTAGCAATCTTTGGAAAGAAATTAAGGTCTATTCCCACTACGCTTATGTCACTTCAGAAGGTGGACAAGGTTTGCAAATTGTGGATTTAAGCAGCCTTCCAAGCGCGAATTTGAATTCTTACTTTTACACTGGAGATGGTGCAATTGCGGGAGATCTGGATCAAATTCACGCCCTGCATATTGATGTGACGAAAGGTTTTCTTTATACTTTTGGTGGCAACATCAATCCAGGTGGCGCGAAAATTTTTAACTTAAACATAGATCCTTACACCCCGAAGTATGTAGGGAGTTTTGAACAACTTGGATACATCCACGATGGATATGTAGACAACGACACCCTATACGCTTGTCACATCAGTGCAGGAATCATGTCTATTGTGGACATGACCGATAAAAGCAATCCAGAAGTGCTGGGCACAGTAGAAACACCGGGCAAATTTGCCCATAATTCCTGGATTACAAGCGACCGCAAACATGTGCTCACTACCGATGAAAAAGCACCCTCATTCCTAACGGCATACGATGTGAGTGACCCTTCAGATATCCGCGAACTTGACCGTTTGTCACCCAACAACGGCACGGGAACTTATGTACACAATACCCATATTCTCAACGATTATGCTGTGACTTCTTGGTACACCAGCGGGGTTTTGATTGTGGATGCGCATAGGCCACAGAACTTGATAACGGTAGCACAATATGACACTTACGCCGGCAATGCGCTTGAATTTGATGGTTGCTGGGGCGTGTTTCCATTTTTTCCCTCTGGCACCGTCATTGCCACCGACATTGATCCAGGCCAATTAACGGTACTGACTCCAACGTACAAACGCGCATGCTACTTCGAAGGAAAAATAATCAATGGTTGTAACGGACAACCGCTTGTAGGCGCTACGGTAAGAATCAATGGGGGTACCGATCCGCTAAAAATTGTCACGACCCGGGTAGATGGACTTTACAAAACGGGGCAAGTAACCCCGGGCGATTTTACAGCAACCATCACGGCAGCGGGTTTTGCACCCAAAACGGTCAACATAACGCTTTCAAGCGGGCAAGTAACTGTACTGGATATTACCTTGGATGCAGGTGCCGTCTTCCTTGCAACTGGTACGGTGACCGATATTAACACCAATGCTCCCATCGAAAATGTGTTGATAAGGCTACGCAGTGCTACCAATACATTCAATCTGACTACGAATGCAAACGGGCAATTTAACAAGGATTGTGTTCCAGTAGGCAACTACACCGTGACCGCTGGAAAATGGGGCTATCTTGTTGGAACGGTTACTGTTAACCCTGCATCTCCAACCCTAATAAAACTAACTCCCGGTTATTACGATGATTTTGCCATGGATCTCGGATGGACAACAGCCAGTGTTGCGAGCACTGGAGACTGGGAACTTGGGGAGCCAGATGGCACCACTTCACAAGGAAATCAGGTGAATCCAGAAAATGATGCAAGCGTTGATAACAACGACCAATGTTATGTAACCGGAAATGGTGGTGGGCAATCTGGTTCGGATGATGTAGACGATGGCTTTGTTTCTTTGATTAGCCCAGTGATGAAACTGGGCGCTTATCAGGACGCAGTGCTTACATTCTACTATTGGTTTTACAATGGAGGCGGCAATAGCACCGCCAATGATAAAATGCAAGTGAACCTGTTGAAGGGAAATCAGACTTTTAACATCCGTGAAATTACGACATCTGAAAGTGCTTGGAAATACTCCGGCGAAATCCACTTGAATGATTTTACGACCTTGAGCGATAATATGCGCATTGAGTTCATTGCGCGCGACGACGCCCCGGGCCATTTAGTGGAAGGGGCTTTGGATGTGTTTAGTGTTGTTTCAGGACTTGTTGACGTTCAAACGGCGTTGGATGCTTCGGCCACGATGTTTATTTTGCCCAATCCAGCTTCCAGTGAGTTTAACCTTCGCTATTCCTGGGAAAATTCTGAGGAGAATCCTGTACTCGAGTTGCGCAATCTGCTGGGTCAGGTCATTTTTTCTGAGAAACTTTCCGCTAAAACAGGGGTGACCACTTTTGGAGGTAACTTGAATGCAGGCGTTTATTTTGCCAGTCTGCGCAGTGTCGGGCATTCGAGTTCGACCATGAAATTGGTGAAGCAGTAAAAGTGTGCTCGTGTAATAAGGGTCAATAACAACGGGGTATTTCGTAACAAGCGAAATACCCCGTTCTATTTCCAACCTGGTTGCAAATAGCCAACCCTACTTCCTCCTCAAAACCACCCCTTTGCCAATGCTCCGAGGGGTCCAACCAAACAAAACCTGATCCAACCAAAGGAAAAAATCGGTGACAAAAACCAGCCAGGGTTCGCCCGTAGAAGCGGGACGGATCTTAACGCCCCCCTTGCTGTCCGAGGTAATGTTTTGAGCGTTCTTTTTAAAAATGCTTTGGGCGATGCCCGTCCAATAAACCTCCAAAATCCCCACCAAATGGCGGCTCAATCCATTAAATTCAAGGATTTCAAAGCCAGCATTATCCGCCCATTTTTTGAAATCCGCTGAGCCAATCAGGTAATCGTGCCCAAAGGCATAAGCACCTTGTGAAATCAAATTTTCTCGGTCTGAAGGTTTTCTAACCCATTGCCAGAAGCGATTCACGGGATCGTAGGTAATGGGAAATTCGCGACTGGGGAAAGTCATAATGGCCACCCCCCCAGAGCGCAGCACCCGTGCCATTTCTTGTACCATTTTTTCAGGCTGCCCCACATGTTCAATTACCTCACAGGATACAATGAGGTCAAAGGAAGCATCGGGATACGAAAGTGCAAGGGCATTGTTCGGCTCGTAACGAAGGTTTGGCACGTCCGCATTGAGTTGGCGAGCATGCGCGAGATCTTCTTCATTCACATCACAGCCCAACAGTTGGGCACAATGCCCGGCAATCATGCGGTCGTAATCACCTTCCCCTGTTCCGAGGTTAAGGGCTGTTCCGCTAGGAAAATGATGTTTTTCCAAACGTTTTTTGACAAACAGAAAGCGGTTGCGGAAGGTTGGAAATAGAAATTTGAAATTCATGTAGATTGGTTTTCAGAAGTGACACTTTCTAAAAAAGTATCACTTCTCGTTGTCACACGGCCACACATAGTCAGAAAGTGGCCACACTTTGCTTTGATAGGAGAAATGCCACCACTCTGTTCGGATACCTTTAAAGCCAACCGCTGCCATGGCTTCGCGCAAGAGGCGACGGTTGGCGAGTACTTTTTGCGGCAGATTGTTGTTGTCAGTATGTGCTTCCCGGCCAAAGAAATCGTAGGGTGTTCCCATATCGAGTTCCTTTCCGTTCGCGTCCACAATCGTGAGGTCCACGGCGGCGCCGCGTGAGTGCATTGAACCTTTGGCGGGTGGGGTCACATAATCGGGGTTGGGTACTTTGTCCCAAAGTCGCTGTTGGAATGGGCGTGGACGATAACAGTCGAACATTTTCAGTCCCAATCCATTCTTTTTCAGAGTTTTGTGTGCTTTTATTACGGCCTCGGCAGCCTCTGGACGCAGTAGACAGCGTGGGCAATCGTATATTTTTGATTTTGTGAAATTGTCGGTTGTTGCATACTTAATGTCCAGCCTGATGCTGGGCTCTATCTTGGCAATATCTGTAAAACCCTTATCGGTAGCTGGAACAGTAGAGTTTATGTTGTTTGCTGATCTTGGGACTGTCTTATCGGCTGTCGCACTGGAGGCTACGGTCGGAGCAGTTGATTCCGGAATGTCCTCTTTTTTTTCTTCTGAGGAAGGTGCCTGATCCTCGCTGATCTCAGCCTCGGTTGGAGCGAGTGGAGGAGACACTTCCACGGTTCTGTTGGCGGATTGATCGCTACCGCAAGCGGCTGCGAAGAGCAATATAATAAAAGCACAATTGCGCATGATTCGGTTCAATTTTTGGCAAAATTACTTTTTGCCCCCAACTCTGGTCAACGAAATCGCTGTATTTGCGTTTATTTCGTCTTTGGGAAAGTAACAAGTTATTATTCACCCGTTCCTTTAAGCATCGGCTAGCCGACTAACAATCTGATTTTTAAATGTCCATCGCAGCGCAAAATATATCTAGTCCATTCAAAATCAATCGGTTAAAACAGTTTTGTCGAACGGTTTTTCCAATTTCGCCTTTGCTTTTGAAAGGCATTTTTGCCACGGCCCAAGGCACCCCACACCCTGGCCAGCCATTTGAAGGGCCTGGAGGAGCAGATTATGCACATCATTCCGTAGCATTCTATGATGCCGCCAACAACGCGGATGGCTACTGGCTTTTTGAGCCTGCCGATCCGATTCCAGATTCAGCAGAGGTCGTAGTTTTTCTGCATGGTTATGGGGCATACAACCCCATGGCGTATGGCAAATGGATCAAGCATTTGGTCGCAAAAGGCAATATCGTCATATATCCGCGTTACCAAAAAAATCTTGTTTGGCCTCGGCCAGACGGGTTTCCCGAAAATGCCGCCAAAGGCATCCGAGATGCATTGCAAGTGCTTGAAAAAGAAGGCCATGTAAAACCCCGCACTGAAAAGGTTGCTTATGTGGCTCACTCTTATGGCGGGGTCATCGCAACCAATTTGGCTGCACATTGGGAAAAATTTGAGATACCGAAACCAAGGGCGATGTTGCTTGCCCAACCAGGCTCTGGGCCTTTTAAAGGCGCACGTTTGGAAAAGTACGAAAGGCTTCCAGATGACCTAAATCTACTGGTGGTCGTGGGGGAAGACGATTATGTGGTAGGGGAAGAGTTTGGTCGCCTTGTGTTCGAGACAGCCGTTAATACGCCAAACCGAAACCTA
>JBBQSW010000320.1:0-4841 GCA_038213575.1 Chitinophagales bacterium
CCCGCATTATTATATCGGGCGTCTTTATTGCCAGTACCCATCGCCACACGCGCCCATTTCACGCGGGGGCCGTCATTTTCATTCAACCTCCCAAAACCCTCAACTACCCTTCCCCCCCGGAGTTTTCATTAAACATCGACCAAAATCATCCGCCATTGAATTGCATCGAGCAGGCTTTTGTCGTTGTGTTTTCTTATCAAGAAGCTGTCTTCATTTAATTGAGTTTCTATTTGCAGGTATCTTTCAGAGTGAAATTTGAAAGGGGTAACCACCCCGGCATGGCCACCGTCGCCAAAATGGCCGATGTAAGAATGCCGTAACATGCGCAACTGGAACTCGAGGGTGGTTACTGCAGAGACTGTATAATAAAGCCCTTCGCTCCAATGGCCCAATACTTCCTCCAGCACCTCTTCAAAAAAAGACTTGAAGTCCCCTGGTTGACTTGACGATTCGGCCAGCATATTAGCTGGAGCTTCGGGCACGTACCGGTGCCAAATGCTGGAATCTAAAAACTTTGCGCGTGTGTCCAGGTTTTGATTGTGAATGTTGCGCTTTCGTTTGTCAGCTAATTCTTCTGCCATCGCCTTCGTATTGAGGTCCAGGAAGTCATGATAGGAAATGGTAATAATTGGGTCATATCTGCCCCTGTTCTTCCCTTCAGCAGCCTTTGTTCGCCCTTCAATCTCGGGAGGTTCGATTGGGCGAAGGTTGTGATCATCATCGGCTATTTGATCGAAAAACCTGCTGGATTGGAGGTGTTCCGTGTCGATGAGCAGGATGTGTATCCATTTTTTTGCAGGGTCAGAATTGTGTTTTTGGGCTATGGGTATGTGCTTGTCAGCGCATATCTTGCCAATTTCCAATACGCGATCCTGCCAATCGAGGTGGGTTGGCGTTTTCAGGCGAAGGGCTTCGTCCAATTCAAGCGGAACAATGCGATGATTTTCATCGACTCCATGAAAGGCGATGGTAATGTTGTTATCATTCATAGGCGGGTGGTTTTGGGTTTTGATTAGTGAAAGTGGGCTCAATCCCTTACGGTCTTGTAATGCTTCAGTATAAGCGGGTAGCCGTCAAGAATACCCGGATATTTTTTATAAAATTGTTTCAGGTTGTACAGAATCAAGTCGCTGGTAGTGCCCAGGGATTCGGCGGTGGCGGATTTTCTGCCGCTATTTTCTCTGAGGGCGCGTTCGTAATGGGTCAGCGTATTGAGGGCATTTTCTTCTTCCAGGTTCATTTTACGCTCTGTTACGGGCGCGATTGTTTGGCGAGAAGGTACAGCGTTGGGTATTACGGGAAATAAAATTTCTTCGGGCAAGCATTCCGGGGTAATGGTAGAGAGCCCACGCATCCGTTGTGTGCGCTTCATTTGGCCCACACAATGGTACAGTTCGCGCACATTGCCCTCCCAATGATAGGTTTCGGTCAAAATCCGCAGGGTAGCTGGGTCAATCAATCGGCGCAGTTCGGCATCTTCAAGGTCAAAAAAATGCTTTAACAATACCCAAATATCCTCCCTCCTTTCGCGCAAGGGAGCAATTTCGAGGGGTTGCATTTTTAATCGTTGGTAAAGATCTGCCCGAAACCGGCCCTCCTCGATTTCTTTCCGAAGGGTTTTGTTGGTGGCCGCCACAATTTGGACGTTCAATTTGATGTCATTCGCACCTCCGAGTGGGCGGATGGTTTTCGATTGTAGAAACTGTAAAAGCATGGCTTGACTGCGTTCTCCAAGATCGCCGATTTCATCCAGGAATGCCACCCCTTTATCAGCCTGATGCAGCCGGCCTTTGAAATCAGCAGAGGCATCAGTGTATGAGCCTTTCATAGAACCGAACAGCTCTCTGGCCAAAGTATCGTCTGTAAAATGGGTAATGTGGATTTCCTCAAAAGGGGCTTTCCGCCGGGCCGTGCTGTTATGGTGCAGGAATCGCGCCGCCACGTTTTTGCCCACCCCTGATTCGCCTGTGATGAGCACGGTGACATCGGGCTCTTCGGCCAACAATTTCAACATCTTGCGCAAATTTTCCATTTGCGACGACACGCCGAGCAACGGGAATTCTGGCGGGTGCTCCCATTCGGTTTTGGCCTTGATTTCCTTGATTTCCTCTTGCATCTTCTCTTCACGGTCCTGGGCTTCGATGATGGTGCTGAGCTTTTTATCCCACAACTCGTTGTCCCATTCATTCTTTGGCAGAAAGTCCCTTGCTCCGCGTTGCATCGCAATCACCACAGAGCGTGGCTCGGGGCGGTTGGTTACAACAACAATGGGGAGGTCAGGCCTTTTCTGACGGATGGCAGGGATAAGATCAAGGCCTACGTTTACGTCATCGGGGCGTTTTTTATCGAGGGCAAGGTCGAGGAGTAAGAGGTCGTATTCGGCATCTTTGCCGTTTAGCTTGTCCCAAAGAGCAGGCACATCGGCAGCACTTTCCATGAGGTAGTGAAGCGGCTCGATGTCTCGCAAACCAAAGCCTACCTGCTTTCGAAATTCATCGTCATCGTCAACAATCAGGATTTTGTAGATTTTAACTGGCATAGGTGGAGCATTCTTCGAGGATAGATTTTATTTGCTGAATGGAGGCTGCCAAGTTATTTTCGGCAAACAAATTTACATTGTTACAGCCTGTTTGGAAGAAAATATGAATACTTTTTGAAATTTCTTCTAATTCGTCCAACTGCGTATAAAATGGCAAACAGGGGGCGTATGCATAATAATGCCCCCAGCGGGCACGGAAACTGAGCCAAGATTCGCTGAGTTTGGGTGCTGAAACCAGGCCGTTTTCTTCATCTATAATCTTTTCATAGGGCTTGGTTCCACGATACTTTTCGATGTCTCGCACTTTTATCGCAATGCTGTCAAATGCTGCCAGTACGCTGTCTTTGCCGTGCCCAAGGTAAAAACGCTGGAGCACTGCGCTCATATCAACCCCCTTGATAGGCATAGGCTGCCAATCTTCTGAGCTTGGCAGGGCGTCTTCAAAAAAACTGCCCAGGTCTTCGGGCAAATCGAGCAAGCAGAGATAGTTGTCGTGTTCAGCCCGCTCATACCCTGCTGTGATAAATTTCAGTCTCCGAAACGGGCGGCCTTTGTCGTTTTTATATTCTTCAAAGTATTTTTTCCAAATACGTTCACAAGTCACGAATTGTTCATTGCACCATACGGGGGACAATAGTACAAAATGGGTGGCACGAATGGTGTCTCCTGGTTGGTAAGCAGAATAGTCAATACCTTGCTCGTGCAGTCGTTTTTCGAGCGGAGAGGCCGCAAATGGGTCGTCGGAGTATAGCTGGATTTGCACAATACTTAATAGTCGTGTTCTTGAATAGCAGCGAGCAATTCGTCGAATTGTGCTGTGATTTCAATCAGGTCTGCTCCAGATGTAAGGTGTTTTTCGTGGAGTGTCTGGGAGAGCTGCTGTGCTTGGTGCAAAGCCTCTGGCTCGTCGTCGTAATGTTTGTGCAGTAGCTCAAACAAGTCTTTGATGGTTTCAAAGTGTTGCGGTTTGTGTTGGCGCAGCAGGTCTACTGCAGTGCCGCTATATCCCAGGCTATCAACCGCGGGATGCAGAAATCGGTGGGAATGGGTACGCATATTGTCAAATTGTCGTTTCAGCCGGTACCGATAGTGGCGCCACACTTTGTAAAAATAAGGCAAATTGATGTTTCCGGCTTGGTCATGGATGAGGATATCTTTATCAAAAGCATCTGCAAAATTGCCCTCATGATCTAACAGCCCCGAGTCGGTTTTCGGATTATAATATATAAACCCGTTGCCCTTACCAAAGTGAAGTATTTCGTTTTGGCAGGGCATCGCCGCCGCCAATGCTTTGAGCTGATTTATGTCATCTTGAGAAAAATAACTGCTGTGAAGTAACAGGATGTATTCGGCTTGAGCATCCTGATTTTGCTTTTGATCGTCCGACAACCAATGGATGATGCCATCGTTGCCCCAATCCTGGTGAATTCTCACCAAGCGGTCGCGGTCAGGGCTGGAAACCGGACAGATTTGGAGCCTGTTTGCCGCAGGTTTGTCCAGATCGTTCCATTTCCAGGAGACAAGCAGGGTTCGTGCAGAAGACATATTCAGGATCCGATAAGGACTTTGGTCAAAAGATATTTCATGTCAAAATCATCGGCGCGGGACATCGCTTGTTCTACGGCACCTACCAGGGATTCAACAGGCCTGAAGGTCACGAAAGACAGGTATTTCCTATCTTTGTTGGCCTCGTTTTCGAGCGTGTTTTGCCATTGTCTGCGCCCGCGTCCGGAGGTGATTACGATGATGAAATTATCGGGAGCATCGGCACCACGCAAGATTTCTTCGTCAATAAATCGGTCAATCGTCTCCTCCGTGTATTTTTCGCCATTTGCGTTTTGGAAACGTTCAATGAAGGAAAGGTGAACCACCAAAAAATGAAACTTGAAAAAGCCTTCTTCCCCTTTATTGATTTCGTTCCATTTGCGCCGTTTTTCTTCAAATGCTTCCACTCCTAGGTGCAGCATTTTTTGCTTGTTCATGTCCTTCAACCATTTGTGTATCCGATTGTCAAACACACAAATTTTGGTGGCAAGGGTTTCTATGATTTCAGCGGCATCGGCTTCTAACATCTCCCCGTTTGCGAGTCGGTCGCTTTTGCAAAAATGCTGGAGCAAGATACCATGGCTTCGGTAGCGGCATTCTTCGGAGGCGGGCGAGGACACGCTTTTGCCATGCACCATTTGAAGGGTATGGGTGGTGGACTTGGTGAGCGGGCCATTTTCCTGGCCGACAAATCGGAAATTCGCTCCATCCCAAATCAATTCAGCACCGCCAAACTCTTTTGGTTTTAGCGCATAAC
>JBBQSW010000321.1:0-4787 GCA_038213575.1 Chitinophagales bacterium
ACACCGGACGAAAGCACATGCGTCGTACTCACTGGCAGACCGTAGTAACTGCTCACGCCAATGGTAGCGGCAGCGCACAGTTCTGCACTCGCGCCTTGGGCGTAAGTCAGGTGGCTCTTGCCAATTTTCTCTCCAATGGTAACCACGATACGCTTCCAGCCAACCATAGTGCCAAATCCCAAGCAGATAGAGATCAGCAATACAGCCCAAGTGACTTTGTACTCGTAAGCTGATTTGAGCCCTTTTATCTCTGCACTTGCCACTTTTGCTGCATCTTTCGGGAGGACATTGTCTTTTGCTGCAGTTTCCATCTTCTTGTTGAATCCCTGCAAAGCCTTTCGTAAGGCAAGTACCTCTGCCTTATCCTTTGTACTGAAAGTGTCAAATTGTGCATTCATTTTCCTACAAGCCACGGCCAAGGGCTCCAGATGAAGGCTGTCCGATGGCAGTGCCTGTAATATGGAAGCCTCTATTTTTTGCACCCTTGCTTTTGCATCAGCTGCATTGAAACTAGGTGCGAGGGCAAACTGCATCGGCATGAAAGCGATAAGCACTACCATCAAAAGGCCCACGCCTTTTTGTCCGTCATTGTTTCCATGGAAATAACTCACCAACGTACAAGTGGTAACAAGCATAGCCCTTATCCACATCGGAGGGGCTTTTTTCGTTTCTTCAGGTGATTTGAAGATGGTTTTTTTCTTCACTAAAACCCGTAGCAGATACATTAGGAGAATGGCAAGTGCGAAGCCAAAAAGTGGCGATACAAGCAGCGACATCCCAACATCTTTCGCCTTGTCCCAGTTTGGCCCAGCACCACCGTGTACCCTGAAAAATGCAAAACCACCCCCCAGCAACGCACCGATCATGGTATGCGAACTGGAACAGGGGATGCCAAAATACCAGGTACCGAGATTCCAAATGATGGCTGTGACAAGGATGGCCAGCACCATGGCAATATTCTCGTTTAATGGAATGGTCATTATGTCATTGAGGGGCATAAGTTTCATCATACCCATTGCAACGGCAATACCGCCGAGCATGGCCCCGAGAAAATTCCATATTCCTGACCAAATAACGGCAAAAACGGGCGGTAATGTTTTGGTGTAAATAACCGTCGCAACGGCATTGGCGGTGTCGTGGAAGCCATTGATGGCCTCAAAAACACAGACCGCAAGCAAGCAAACAATGAAAAGGATGGACGAGTTCGTGGAGAGATCCGCGATGAAACCCAGCATCATAAGATGGGAAGTTTAGTAGTTCGTAAAATTTTGACTTTGGACAGGAAGATTTTGAAATTCAATCTTTTGGCAAAAAGTACAAATGCAAACTGTCCAAATGAAAGCAAGGTTAGGAAACTTGCCACAAAAGTAGAACGGGCTGGTCTAGGCCGCCGCAGATGCAATATTAAGTTAGGGTTAATTTTAAATGAAATGATGAAGTGATAGTGCTCACTTCATTCTCCATTAAGAATCGGCAGCAACACCTCCACCCGCGTGCCTGAGCGCTGGCCATTGGTAATGTCCGCCAGGTCCTGTATTTGAATGAAACTGTCGCCTGGCCTCTTTTGGATTTGGTGAAGCAACAGTAGGCGTTCATGGGTAATTTCCATACCCCTGGACCGGTGTTTCTGAAATCCTGCACCAGCCTGTGCAGCTGCTTTTTCCTGGCCTTTATTGAAGCCCACCCCGTCGTCTTCAATGGTGCAGCGCAGCAGGTATTCATCTTCCGGCATCACTTCAAATCGGATCGTCAGGCGACCTTCCTGTCGGGGGCGCAGGCCGTGCTCAATAGCGTTTTCGACAAAAGGCTGTACGATCATGGTAGGCACAAACAGCTCATCAAGTTCCTCATTCTTGGGCGCAATAATTTGAAAATCAAGGCGATCTCTGAAGCGTAATTTGCGGTTGATGTCCAAATAGCGCTCCAGAAACTCGATTTCCTGTTCCAGCGACACCTCCTCCAATTCAGAATATTCCAGCGTATGACGCATCATTTTGGCGAACTTGGCTAGGTAGGATTCGGCCTCTGTGTTGCGTCCAGAAGTAACCAATCCTTGAATTGCATTCAATGAATTGAACATGAAATGCGGGTTCATCTGCGCCCGAAGTGCGCGGAGTTGCAGGCCAGCTACTCGTAGCCGCGCCATTTGAGCTTCCTGTTTGTTGCGTTCCAGTTGGTGGCGTGCTTCTATCTCTTGCCGTTCGTTGTCGCGCAAGTTGCTGAAATGGGTTTGGTTAAGTTCCGTTACACGACGCTGCCACTCGAAAGCGAGGTCGAATTTGCTCGTGTTCTCGTAAAGCGATGCAAGGCGTTGGCTGACTTGCGCGAGATGATAAAGGTCGTTTCCTTGCTGGCCAATTTCCCAGGCACGAAGGAAATGGCGCTCCGCTTCCGGGGTGTTTTCCAACTGGAAATAAAGCCCTGCACTCCAGCTTTCTATTTTTGAAAGGTTGGTAAAATCTGAAGGTTTGGCGGGTGGATCGTAATCGGCAGCCGCTTGGCCGAACAAATTAAAAGCCTTGGGAGCATTGCCTGCCAGCGTAGCCAAAATCCCCAAGTTGCTGAGTGCCAGTGTTTTCGCCTCGGATTCCCCCGTGCCTGCCACCTTGAATGCTTTTTCAAAATGTCCTTGGGCGTGCTCTGCATCGTTGCGGGCAAGAGCGGCACGCCCGGCATTCAAATAATGCCAAGCCAGGCGTGGACGAAGATGGTGTTTTTCCACAATGGGCAATACGCTTCGGTACGCCTCTTGGCTTTTATCTTCTTCTCCCAGATATTCGTATAGCTCGCCTAAGCCGCTGATTATCAAAGTTTTGATGTACCAATCCTTGAGGGTAGCACTCTTTTCTTCGAGTTCGAGGAAATCTTTTTGAGCCTCCATCAGGCAATCAAGTGCTTTGCGCGGATTGCCGAGCAGCAGATAGAAAAACCCTTCGCGGCAGACGACGTGGGCACGAAGTCGTGGGGGAGCATCATCGCCCAAGAACCGCTTAGCGCGCTGGAGTGCATCTTCAGCAGCAGCCCAATCGCGCTGGTTGAGTTGCGTAGCTGCAATGTCTGCCCAGGTTTCAGCCAAAGCCCAGCCATCTGCGAGGCTTTCAAGAATACTTACTGCAAGCCGGGCGTGGAGCAGGGATTGTTCGTACCGAGACCATTGGTTTTCCAAAAAAGCCGCGCTGCGGTGATAGGAAAGGCGAACATCAAATGGGCTGCGGGGCGTCAGCAAGCGTCCCAATTCAGCGAGGGCATAATTGGCCTGCTCAAAATCAGTGAATGCCCATCGGGACAGGTTGTCGCTCAGTCGGCGCAAAAGGGTGCCATCGTCAGCAGCGGCAGATTTTGTTTGGGTGGAGATACCTTGCATGTGAATGCAAACTTAGGGTATTTTTTCAGCTTGCCCCCTACCCAACTTTTCCATGACGTACATTTTATGGCTGCGCCCAATGGGCAAAGTCCTTCCCGCAATCTCCACTTCAGCCGCAGAATAGGACTCGATCTTATCTATTGCCACCATGAACGATCGGTGGATGCGCAAAAAATTGTCGGAACGCATCAGGTCTTCCAACTCCCCCAATTGGTAATGGGTGTTGTAAGATTTTGATTTGGTAACGATCGAGACGGAATCCTTTAGGCTCTCGACGAACAGGATTTCGTCCAGGTATATTTTGACCGAGCGTTTGCTGACAGTGAAAAAATAGTAAGGCCGAACGAGGTGTTCTGCAGGCTTGCGAACCATGGAGTCCGCGTGGCGCTGCGGTTGCAGGAGTTTGTTGACGGCCTTGGTGTAGCGGGCAAACTCGATGGGTTTGAGCAGGTAGTCCGTCACCTGCAATTCAAAACCTTCTACAGCATACTCATGATAGGCGGAGGTAATGATAACGCGGGGCTGGTGCAGGAGGGTTTGTAAAAATTCCAATCCGTTCAATTTAGGCAAATTGATGTCCAGAAACATCACATCCACGGGATTTTGGCGCACCACGTCAAGGGCTTTGATCGCGTCAAAACAGACGTGGGTGAGCTCCAGGAAAGGCGTTTGGTTCACATATTCAGCCAATATTTCGGCAGCCAATGGCTCATCTTCGACAATGATGCACTTGAGTGGGTGCTGTAAAAAAGCGTTTGGAAATTGCGGATTGGGCTGCGGCATAGACATATACAAATCAATTTTCTCGTTTTTAACCGCCGAAAAATAGCAAAAACATAGGAAAACGGTGTGCTGCTTTCGACCAAATGACACGGAGGGCTTTTGACCGTTGGGTTTTGAGGGCTCGCTTGGGGGCGACAGCGTAGAAATAAAATGCGTATTATTGCGCCAATACTCCTGTAGAATGGCAAAAAAATTAGTCCGATTCGACTGGGCGTTGAAAAAAAAAGCTTCGCCACAAAGCAAATCCTTGACAGTGAGAGCAACAAAGAAACGGAGGACGACAAGCACAACCGGGTGGACATCCTCGTGGAAAACTCCAAGAATGAGTTAGTCATCGTCGAAGTACAGAACAGCAAAGAATACGATTATTTCCACCGGATGCTGTACGGTACCTCCAAGGCAATCACCGAACACATCAAAGAAGGACAAGCATACGCAGAAGTAAAAAAGATTATTTCCATCACCATCGCCTATTTTGATTTGGGGCAGGGTGCGGATTACGTTTACCACGGCACGACTGTATTCAGGGGCTTGCATAAGAACGATATACTAACCCTCGCTGACAAACAAATTGAACTCTATAAAAAGAACACAATCCATGAAATATATCCTGAATACTGGGTTATCAAGGTCGGCAAGT
>JBBQSW010000322.1:0-4766 GCA_038213575.1 Chitinophagales bacterium
TCGAAAATAGGGTCCTGCACCCGAATGGCGATGGCCGCCACGATGGAGCTGCGCACGTCTTCGGTCGCATAGTCTTTCCCGAAATGCTCCCGCATGACCTTCACGATGGATTCTTTGAAGGCATTGAGGTGGGTGCCGCCCTGCGTGGTGTTCTGGCCATTCACGAACGAGTAGTATTGCTCGCCGTAGTGGTCGCCGTGGGTCATGGCGATCTCGATATCCTCACCGCGCAGGTGGATGATCGGGTAACGGACGTGCTCGGCGGCGGTTTTCTTTTCCAGCAGGTCGAGCAGTCCATGTTTAGAAAGAAATGATTTGCCGTTAAAATTGATTTTCAGCCCGGCATTGAGGTAGGCGTAGTCCCAAAGTTTTTGCTCCACAAATTCCGGCAGCCAGCGGTAATTCCTAAAAAGGCCGTTGTCGGGCTTGAAAACAACCAGCGTACCGTTTTCCTCTTTGGTTGGCAATAGCTTGCTCTCTTCCTTGAGGTTGCCAAAGTTGAATTCGGCGGTTTTCATCTGACCCTCGCGAATGGAACTGACTTTAAAATACTCCGAAAGCGCATTTACCGCCTTTGTACCAACCCCATTGAGACCCACGGTTTTTTTGAATGCTTTCGAATCGTACTTCGCACCGGTATTGATTTTTGACACCACATCCACCACTTTCCCAAGCGGAATGCCGCGCCCGTAGTCGCGTACAGTACAGCCGTTTTCATTGAGCGTAATGTCAACTTGCCGTCCATTGCCCATGGCATACTCGTCAATACAGTTGTCAACGACCTCTTTGAGCAATACATAGATGCCATCGTCGGGGCTGGAGCCGTCGCCGAGTTTGCCGATGTACATGCCGGGGCGCAGGCGGATGTGTTCGCGCCAGTCGAGGGATTTGATCTCGTCTTCGGTATATCTTACTTCTTGCATTTTTGGTTGTTTACCTGCTTTACCCGCCGAAGCCTTGGCGAAGGCGGGTGGCTTTTGACCATTGGCCTTAGCGGCATTCGCTTTGCCGTTCGGCTTGGATGTTTTGTAATTTGCGCCCAAAGTAACGGAGTTTTAAAAAGTTGATCGAAGGAGAGTGAAAAGATGGGCAAATTTAAAACAAATATTTTGTTTTAAAAACAATTTGTGGTTAATAAAAACACTACACAAAGTGCTCAGAAATTTACTTTCGCCAGTCCGCGAGATACATTCAAATGAAAAATCTACTCACCAAAGCCCTTTCCCACACCGCACCGATATTGCCTTTTAAGTCTTGGCAATGGCTTTGGAGCGAACGACTTTTCCTTCCATTCTACCATTTGGTGAGCGACGAATCCCCGGCTCATGTCCGTCATCTCTACCCGGTTCGTACGGAGCGGCAGTTCCGGAAGGACCTCGATTTTTTGCTCAAACATTTTCAACCCATTGACCTTCAAACACTTTGGGAACACGTTTTTGAGAAGAAGCCGTTTGACCGCCCGGTGTTTCATCTCACGTTCGACGACGGGCTGCGAGAATGCCACGAGGTGGTGATGCCGATTTTGTTGGAAAAGGGAATCCCGGCTACCTTCTTTCTCAACCCGGATTTTATTGACAATCAGGGGCTAATGTTCCGCTACAAAGCCAGTCTTTTAAGTGTGGCACACCTCGAGGGTGTGCCACACTTCCAAAATCCATTGGCTGTGAAATACGAAAACCGACACCTCCTCGACATCTGGGCAGAAGCCATCGGACTTGATTTTGCGGCTTTTCTTGCCGATCAAAAACCCTGCCTCAGCACAGCCCAAATCCGGGCCATGCAGGCCAAGGGTTTTACATTTGGAGCACACAGCCTCGACCACCCTCAGTACGCACAAATCCCCTTGGACGAGCAAATCAGGCAAACAGTGGAAAGCCTTTCCGAAGTAAAAAGTCGTTTCGGGGTCGCGCTCAATACCTTCGCTTTCCCTTTCACAGACGATGGGGTCGGGCTGGAATTTTTCAACATTGTTCAGGAAAAACTTGGCGGGCCGCTCCTCAGTTTTGGCTCCGCTGGCACAAAGCGCGATACGGTACCGACGCACTTACAGCGGTTTGCGATGGAACGCACGGCATTGCCCGCACGAAATGTTGTCTCTGCCGAATTTGCTGTATCTGTTTTACGAAAAATGCTGGGGAAACAAACTGTGAAAAGAAGCTGATGATGACATTCACCCTTTTAACAGTCAACGAGTTAGAGGCCTTCGCAGCCTCGGAGGAATATCGGCGTTTGTCGGTATTGCCTATCTCGCCGCAACGCGCCGTGTCGCAGGGTCGCAACCCCCGTGCCTTGCCCAATGACCCGGCACTTATTCTGGCCTACGACGAGGGGAATATCGTGGGCTACCTAGGCGCATTGCCCGACTGGTTTTATTTTGGCGAAAACCCTCCAGAACGAATGGCCTGGCTTTCCTGCCTCTGGATCGCTCCCTCGCAGCGAGGCAAAGGATTGGCAAAAAAACTCCTCAACACTATGCTCGAGGCTTGGCAAAACCGCTTCATCCTCACCGAATTCACGCCCGAAGTGAAAAACCTGTACGACCGCTCGGAAAGCATGACCGAGAGCCAGCCGATTATTGGTTTTCGTGGCTATCTGCGACCGAACCTTGCACAAATACTTCCGCCGAAAAAACCGTTTTTTGAAAAAATAAAACCCCTGTTAAGCGTGGCCGATGCGATGCTTTCCGTCCCCAATTTTCTCAGAATCAATCTTTTGCACAACGCAAAATATCCTTGCCAAATCCAATACCTCCAGACCATTGACGATGATCTTGGCACATTCATCCATGCAAACCATCAGGATGAACTCGCCCGTCGCGACCGCACCGCAATCAACTGGATGCTCCAAAATCCTTGGGTCACCGAAACCAAATCCCCTGACGACACTGCCCGCCGATACCATTTTACCTCCATCGCCCGGGAGTTTAGAACCCTCGCGCTCCAACTATCGGACAGCGAACAACAAACCATCGGCGTTCTTATCCTCACGATTCGCGATGGTCACCTGCGCATTCCATACGCCTGGCACTCCGATGAACACTCCGCCACAGTTGCCAGCGTTATCTTTGCCCACGCAATTCAACTAGGCACCAAAATGCTGACGCTATATCATCCGCGGTTGGTGCCGTTTTGCAACGAAAACCGAACCCCGTTTTTTTGGAACAAAACCCTTCGCCGAACTTATTTTGTCGGAAATGGTTTGTCGGAAATCCTCGCCAACCCACCCTTGGCTTTGCAAGACGGGGACGGGGATGCCGGATTCACGTAGCTGCCAGAATGGCACCGCTACGCGGTTTTTATTGAAACCCCGACTATCCAAAACGCACGTTAAAGAAACATACTGTATTGAAACTATTTGCACAGACATTGAGATTCAGACTGTTCGCCATTTTGCTGCTTTTTTGCACCAACTTCCTGCTGGCGCAAACGCCCACCTCTACGTCAAAAATTACCAACCAACCAATAACGCCCAACGGTCAAGTGCCAACGGCCAAAAGCCAACAGTCAACAGTCCAATCCGACACCCAAAAACTAAAAATAGAAACCGCCGCCGTCATCGAATACTTTCTGAAAAACGGCCGCGAAATCCAGAAACTCAGCGGATCAGTACGGCTTCGGCAGGAAAATACCCTCATCTACTGCGACACAGCCACGCTCGACAAAGATTTTGCCGTTTTGCGCGGCAAAGTGGTCATTGCACAGGGCGATTCCGTGCGGGCATTCGCCGATTCGGCGCATTACAACGCCACCACCAAAATCAGCGACCTGTTCGGTGAGGTGGTCTTGGTGAATGGCAAACAAGAGCTTTTCACCAAACGCCTTCGCTACGACCTCGCCAACAAAATCGCCACCTACACCACCGGGGCAGTCATGACCAATGGCAAAAGCCAGGTCACCAGTCGGCGCGGACACTATTTTGTGGAGCAAAAAGAGGTGTTTCTGAAAGGCGATGTGTTGGTGACAGACCCCGAGTTTACGATACGAACGGACACGATGGTGTTCAACACCGAGGCGCAGCTGGTGCGTTTTGTTGCGCCCACTTTGATAAGTCAGCGCGGGAGCAAAATTTATACAGAGAGCGGGTTTTATGATATTACGAACGACTTTGCAGAATTTGACCAAAATCCGCAATACGAAAAGGACGGACAACTCGGTCGGGCCCGCAAAATGCGCTACGAAGGCCATATCAAAGAATACACGCTTGAAGGCGATGCCCATATCGAAAAACCAGCAAAGGGTGAGGTCGCAGAAGCCGATGTGATCCGCTACAATGCTGACAATGAGAAAACTATCCTGCGTGGCAACGCCCATTATCGCGACAGCACCCGCGACATCCAGGGCGCCGAAATCCGCTACGATACCCGCAACAAAACCTACCAACTTACTGGTCGTGGCCGCGTAAGCGATCCGCCCAACATCATCGAAGCCGATTCGCTGGATTTCAACGACGTGCTGGGCAACGGCCTTGCGCTCGGCAGCGTAGTTTGGCAAGACACCGCGAGCGACTACACCGTGCTTTCCTGGCGCATGGACTACAACAAAACATCGCAGTACCTCAACGCTTTTGGCGGTTTCGGGGAGTCCGGCGCGGGGGGCAGGCCCATGATGAAAAGCCTGATAGATGGCGATACGCTGTTCATGAGTTCTGACACGCTTACCTCCTTCAAGCCAGATTCAGCCAGCGATGTGCGCGAACTTTTTGCCCACCAGAATGTGCGGATTTTCAAGAGCGATTTACAGGCAGTATGCGACTCGCTCACGTTCAGC
>JBBQSW010000323.1:0-4737 GCA_038213575.1 Chitinophagales bacterium
GGACATTGGACATTCCTTGGTGGACATTGGACATTCCTTGTTGGACATTGGACATTCCTTGTTGGACATTGGACATTCCTTGTTGGACATTGGACATTCCTTGTTGGACATTGGACATTCCCCCTGTCTTACGCCCTGTCCATTCCCAGGTGCCGGGGGTAGTGCTTTGCCAATAGTCCACGATGGCATCAATGTCTTCTTTGGTCAGACCAAACACTTTGCCGAGTTCGCGGATCACGGCAGCGTGTTGGAAAGTGCTGTAAGTGGCGAGCAAGGCCGTGTGTTCACGCCCGTAGCGTTTAAAAATATAATCGGTCACGTCGTCTCGTTCGTCCCAGGAAAAGTCAATGTCAAAGTCTGGCGGCGAGCTGCGTTTCGGATTGATAAACCGCTCGAAATAAAGGTCAAGTTCGAGCGGCTCTACATCGGTGATAAACAGGCAGTAAGCCACGATGGAGTTGGCTCCGCTGCCGCGTCCAATGTGGTGATAACCAGCCGACTCGGCATAGCGCACGATGTCCCAGGTAATGAGGAAATAGGTCGCAAAATCCAGTTCTGCAATCACTTTCAGTTCCTTGCTGATGCGCTCTTCTGCCCGACGATGGTTCGCTCCATAGCGGCGATTGCAACCACTTTCGGCAAGTTTGCTGAGCAGATTGAGGTCGCCTTCTTTTGTGCCCATGAACGTGCGGCGGTTGAGTTGCAGGCCCGTCTCGAATCGAATGGAACAGGTTTCGAGTACCCGGCGGGTGTTCTGCACAATTTTCGGGTGGTTTTGGAAAGCCTCCAGCAAGGAGGTTTCTTCCCGAAAATATTCATCGGCCTGAGCGACTTGCACCCCCTCCAGTTTGGTTACGAGCGTATTGGCGTCAATGGCGCGGAGCAGTTTGTGAAGTCGGTAGCCTTCGGGATCCAAAAAAGTAATGGGCTGCCAGATGACCAATCGCTCCGGGTATCGCCGCCAGTTGGAGAAAACCAGTTTGTTTGCCTCGGAGGGGCGGATACCAATCAACTCATAAGGGCGAAAAAGTTCAATGGGCTTTATCTCACGGTCATACACGATAAACACATTTTCCATGGGTGGCGGAACGGCAGGCAAGGGTTTTCCGGCCAGCGAATGTTCGGTCAGCAGGGCACAGAGTGCTGTCCAGCCCGCATTGTTTTGAGCAATCCCGGTAAAAAGAAAACGGTGTTGTTCGTCGCGAAACTCAAGGCCCAAAACAGGCTTTATTCCTTTGTCTTTGCAGGCCCGCACAAAACCAAGCGCCGCAGACGTGTTGTTGATGTCTGTGAGCACCAGGGTTTTTACCTGACGCATCGAAGCGGCCTCCACCAATTGTTTTGGCGAAAACGTCCCATATCGGAGGCTAAAAAAAGTATGTGCGTTGAGGTACATGACCGACGCGGGTTTAAAAATACGCTGAAATGATATAGGCGGAGGATTCCACCGACCAAAAAGGGAAGGCGGGTAAAAAGGCGAGCGCAAATAAACTTAATGTTTTTTGGTTGTGGAAATAAAAAACAAATAGTTTTATTTTTGTTTTCTAACATGGTGTCTTTGTTGTGAAAACGCAGGGTGTTTTTGGGGAACATTTGATTCCATGTTGCAAATTGCTGCAAATAAAAAAGCAGCCACAAACTTGCGTTCGTAACTGCTTGATATTCAGGAGCGGAAAACGAGACTCGAACTCGCGACCCTCAGCTTGGGAAGCTAATGCTCTACCAACTGAGCTATTTCCGCCGTTGGTGATGCAAAAATACGTTGATTCTGAAGATCAAACCAAACGTTTTTTTATCTCCGTGTTCCATCTGTCAAATCTTGCCCACTCACAACGGGAACATGACCCCCACGCTCACCCCGATCCGTTTGCTTTTATAGACATAATCTTTAGTCTCGCCCTCCGCTTCTGGGCGCAGGTCATTCAGGCCCAATATGTATCTCGCATCCAAAAAAAGAAGGGGGCCTCCCAAGTTCACTCCTATGCCTGCTCCAAAATGCAGGTTGAAATTGGTTGGGCTCACCGCAAATTCATCTGAATCCAGTTCCGTGGATTGATAGCCTTCTTTTAAGAATTTTGCGGCTAAATCTACCTTCGTAGATTCCTCACCAATTACGGTACCATTGGCTAAGCTTGTCACAAATGTACGGTCGTCCATATACTTTCCATTCAAGCCAAACCCAAAAGAAGGGCCTGCAAGCAGATGGAATTGAAGCGTTTCTGAACCAAATTTGGCTTTTGCCAACAAAGGGATTTCCAAAGCACTCACCCTGTACCGGATATTGCTCGTTTCGGTAACGGTAACCCCCAGTATTGTACCTGTATTTTTGTCTGTTTGGATTCCCCCATGCGATCCAAACATGATTTCTGGCTGGATCGCAAAGATCGCTCCGATGGCAATTTCGACCGGCAAGGCCACTTGGAATCCACCGACAATCTTTGGCGCCGGCTCACCCTCATTCAGAGGACTCTTGTCTATGCTGCTCAACAAAAACCCACCGCGAAGGCCTATGCTGATTTGTGCGTGGGAACTCTGGTAAAAACAAAGCCCTATTAAGGGCAACAAAAGGAAAGAACTGGTACGTTTTGTCATAGTTATTAGTGAATTGTAAGGTGAAAGTTTTGGCAAGACGTGATCAAAATGCCGCCGCTATGCGGCTATCCTCCAAGTGCATTGCCGTATCTTGCCGCAAAATAACGCGCTACGCTGGAAAAATTGCCAAAATGACTTTTGACGTAACCATCCCTGTCCTCAACGAAGAAGCAACCCTCGACCGCCAAGTGCGCCTATTGCACGAATTCCTTTGGAAAAACTTTCCTGAAAAACACCAATGGCACATTGTTATCGCAGACAACGGCAGCAGCGACAACACGCGCCACATTGCGGCCGCACTTTGCGACGAATTCGCTGAAATTCAATTGGTTAGGGTGCCAGAAAAGGGTGTTGGGCTCGCCCTCAAAACTTCCTGGAGCCAAAGTAAAGCCGATATTGTAGGATATATGGACTTGGATTTGGCAACGGATCTGAGGCATTTCCCACAGGCTTACAACGCCTTGTCAACAGAAGGTTTCGATCTGGTGTATGGCACCCGTCTCCACAAAAAATCGCGCGTAATTGGCCGCACTTTAACACGGGAGTTCACTTCGCGTATTTTCAACTTCATGCTAAAAACCTATCTCGGCACTCGTTTTTCCGATGGGATGTGCGGGTTCAAATGGCTGCGTCGAGCGCATGTCGCGCCACTCATGGAGGCCGGGGCGGTCTCCAACGGCTGGTTTTTCAGCACCGAATTGCTGGCCATAGCGGAATGGAAGGGATTGAAACTTTGTGAACTGCCCGTCATCTGGACAGACGATACCACGAGCAGCCGGGTCAACATTCGGCGTCTGGCGAAGCAATACATCGCAGCCATGCGGGTTTTGAAAAAACGGAAACGTTAGAGGTTCACGCAGATGCTACGCAGATGGTTCACGCAGATGGTACACAGAAATCTGCGTGAAATGAAAATAGCGGTTTAATCCAGCATGTATTTGTAGCGCGGGCCGATGGGCATAAATCCCTCGCGCTCATAAAAACGAAGGGTTTTTGCATAGTCTTCCCCAGGGGTCGTGACCTCTAAGCGCGCCCAGCCCCTTGATTCGGCAAGTTCCTTGGCAGCATCTAAAAGCAATTTCCCAACCCCTTCAGAGCGAAATTCGGGTACAACGTAAAGTTCGTTGACCACCCCGATCCGACCACCTGCGTACAAGGCCAGCGATTCCACAATGGTCAGGATGCCCACCGCCTGATCATCGTCGTCTAGCGCCAACAAGGTGGAATGAAAATCGTCGGAGTCAATTTGAAGGAATATTTCGGCAATTTCGGCAGCCGTTGGCGTATGACCGACCTCCTCAAATAGGGCGGCTAATAGTTCCGAAACAACATGGGTGTCGGCTTCGTCGGCAATTCTAAAGGTAATCATGGTTCTATATTTTAGGCATAATTACACAATCGCCGCGAATGACGTGTACAAATTAGACATTTGTGGCTCGATATGGATTCTAATACAAAAACATTGATGCTTGGCACCGCCCAATGGGGCTGGACCGTCTCCAAAGGCGAAGCATTTCAATTGCTCGACGCTTGGCTAGGTGCTGGCTTTCGAGCTATTGACTGCGCCACCAATTACCCCATCAATCGCAATCCTGCCGACTTCCGGGCAGCCGAAAAAATCCTGCAGGAATACATATACGCCCACGGCCTGAGCGATCTGCACATCACGATAAAAATCGGCAGCCTCGACAACCTCCGCTCGCCCGACGTGAATCTTGCCCCCTCGTTCGTGCAGATGATGGCAGAGGAATACCTGCGTGTTTTTGATGCCAACCTCGCTTGCGCTATGTTCCACTGGGACAACCGCGACCAGATCGGGGAAATTCGCGCCTCCTTGGAAGCCTTGCAAAGGATTCAAAATGAGCATGGTATCCGCCCCGGGCTTTCTGGCATTGCCCACCCCAAAATTTACGCGGCTGCCAATACCGACTTAGGGCTCTCATTTGAAATTCAATTGAAACACAACGTTTTGCAATCGGATTTTGAGCGCTACGCACCACTCACCACTCACCACTCACCACTCACCACTCACCACCTCTACGCCTACGGCATCAACGCTGGCGGTGTGAAACTGGAAGCCCCCTACCCTACCGACAGCACTTTTCTGGCACGGGGCGGACAACCTGAAAAAGTCGCCCCACTGCT
>JBBQSW010000324.1:0-4736 GCA_038213575.1 Chitinophagales bacterium
AAAACGAATGGGCGAACTCTTCGAAGAATTCGGTGATGTGGGCCTTTACATCAAAGAAAAAGATGGTTCGGACGGTTATGCAGTGGTCGTTTATGGCTTCTGTAGCTACGAAGAAGCCGAATCAACCAGAGTGATGCATGGCCTCCCAGGCACCATCCTACCCTGCGAAGGCCTCGACATCCTACGCTACGAAAGAAATTAGTACCACTTGCTGCTTTTTTAGCCACCCCGCTCACACCCTTTCAGAGCGGCGGTGGCTTTTTTTATTTTCTGTATTACTTTTGCCAAAATTCCCGGAGACTTAAATTTGGATTAAAATTTGGACACACCGCCCTAACTGGGAATCTATCAAAGACATTTGCACCCTGATTCATCCGTTCAATTTTTGTTTAAATCATTCATAATGAATATTAGATCACTTGTCCTCGCCGCATTTGCTTTGTTTTTGTGGCTTCCTGGTTGTAAACAGACCAGCACAGACTACCAGCAAAAAGCGAGCAACCCCGAATTCATGCACGCCGGGGTTCGCCGCATCACTGACATCATCCGGCACGATATTTTTGCGCCGCCAGTTGCATCGCGTATTTTTGCTTATTCAGCAGTAGCAGCTTATGAAGCCCTGATGCCCGGTTTCCCGGAATACCAAAGCCTCGCGGGCCAGCTCAACGGCTTGACCGCCTGTCCAAAACCAGAGGCCGGCAAGGAATACTGTTACCCTTTGGCTAGTGTAAATGCTCAGCTTATTGTGGGCAAACAATTGGTATTTTCAGAGGGTGAGGTGGAAGATCTGGAAGAAACCATTTATGACGGTTTCAAAAAAATGAATATGCCTCAAGAGGTGTATGATCGCTCTATGGCATACGGCGATGCCATTGCCAAGCACATCATCGCATGGTCAAAAACGGACAACTATTCACAAACCCGCAGCGCACCTAAGTTCACGATTGACGTAGAAAGCCCAGCGCGTTGGCGGCCAACACCTCCTGCTTATGGGGATGCCCTCGAACCCTGTTGGTGGAAAGTTCGCCCATGGGTAATGGATTCCGCAGGTTTTTTCCCGGTAGACCTTCCATATCCTTTCAGCACTGATAAGAACAGTGATTTCTACAAGGAAGCCCTTGAAGTACGCGACATTGTGAACCAAAAGAATACGGAGCAAGAGGCTATTGCCTGGTATTGGGACGACAATCCGTTTGCCATGGAAGTGAGCGGCCACGTTGCTTTTGCAAAGAAAAAAATAAGCCCCGCTGGCCACTGGTTGTTGATTACCGGAACTGCTTGTCGGAAAGCCAAAATAGACATCATAAAATCGGCAGAGGTTTATGTAAAAGTGGCCTGCGCGCTTGCAGATGCATTCATTTCCTGTTTTGATATTAAGTACAAAACCAACCTTATTCGCCCGGAATCCTATATCAATCAGTATATTGATCAGAATTGGCAGCCTTTGATTCAAACTCCGCCATTCCCGGAACACACAAGTGCCCACAGCACCATCTCAATGGCTTCCGCTACAGTATTGACCGGACTTTTGGGCGACAACTTCAGTTTTACAGACAGCACCGAAGTTGAGTTTGGTCTTCCTTCACGCACCTTTACCTCTTTCGTTCAAGCCTCTGAAGAAGTGGGCATGAGCCGACTTTACGGCGGCATTCACTACCGTCGTGGCAATGAAGCAGGCCTGAAATGCGGAAAAGAGATTGGAACGTATGTGCTGGCCAATCTTAAAACCCGGAAATAAGGGAATGAATCAACTCTTTTTCACCCAAAAAATAGAAAATGGCTTCGCCGTTTTTGAGGAAGAAGAAGGTCGGCACCTGCTTACTGTGCTGCGCAAAAAAACAGGGGATCTGCTTCAACTCACAGACGGACAAGGCTTTATCTACGAAGCTGAATTAGCCGATGCGGGCAAGCGCCAGGTGCTTGCCCGCATCGTTTCTAAAACGGCTGTCCCCTTGCTCCGCCCTGCCCGACTCCACATCGGCATCGCGCCCACCAAACAGATGGAACGTTTGGAGTGGTTTTTGGAAAAAGCCACCGAAATCGGCGTGGATGAGATTACGCCGCTGCTATGTCAGCGTTCTGAACGCGACAGCATCCGGCTCGACCGACTGGAAAAAATCCTTGTGTCGGCTATGAAGCAGTCTCTTCGGGCCTGGCTTCCTAAACTGAACCCACCCACTCGTTTTCAGGATTTTATAACAAAAACAGGCGAGGCGCAAAAATGCCTCGCCTGGTGCTCCGACGAATCTTTGCCACATTTAAAAATTGCGCTTGTGCCGGATCAGAATACGGTGATTGCCATCGGTCCGGAAGGTGATTTTTCTCCGGAAGAAATCCAAATCGCACTTGCCAATGGCTTTCAAGGAGTGAGCCTCGGGAAGGCCAGATTGCGCACGGAAACCGCTGGGCTGCTGGCGGTTGGGATATTTAATCTGACAAATTAGGGTTAGGAACGTGTGAATCGTTCTTCCAAGTTAATCTATTGTCCAATCAATATCGGTGCCGTTTTTGCACTACCCATAATGACGACTTTAGCGTTGGAGGAAGTAGCCAGTTCCCGTTGCGCCTTTATTTGTTCGTACTGAAGGAGCTTGTCGGTCAAGGTAGAAGTGAGGATGCGTTGATAATCCGAAATACCCTGCGCTTCCACGCGCTTGCGGTCTGCCTCTTGGCGTTCTTTATCCAACACGAATTTCATTTTTTGAGCCTCTTGCTCCGCATTGATTTTTGATTCAATGGCGAGTTTTACAGATTCTGGAAGGGTGATGTTACGGATCAATATATCTTCCAAAACGATACCGCGATCTGCGAAGTCCTTCTCAATGGTCTGCGTGATTTTCTGTTGAAACTCTTCCCGTTTGGTAGAATAGAGGGCTACCGCATCGTAAAAAACAGCATTGTCGCGGATTTTTGTTCGTGCCAAGGGGCGAATAATTTTATCCGTGATGACTTCTCGGCTACCCGTGTTCCGCAAAATATCCGGGGCTTTGTCGGGCAAAATGTGGTACAGTACGGAAAGGTCAATAATTACCTCCAAACCATCGGCGGCAAGTACCCGAATGGCGTCGTCACCCGACATGGCGCCCTCATCGCGTACGGCAGACATGGTGTAATTCTGGGTACGCACGTCAAATTTTTTGACCTCTACGAGTGGGTTTACAAAGTTCAAGCCTTCGGTCAGCGTTCCCGACTGAATTTTGCCGAAGAGTGTTTTTACTCCCACTTCACCTGGCTCAATTTGAACAAAACAAGAGGAGGAGAGGCCGAGGATAATGATGGCCAGGCCGACATAACGAGCTGTTTTTCCAATGGATGCAAGGTTGGGGTTAGCTTTGGCAAGCGATGCGCCAAGCACGATGGCAATAATGCCGAGGAAAATAAAAAACATGGATGTGATGGTTTGAATGGTTAAAATTTAAATACTACTTCTTGGCCGAACTTTTTTGGATGTAAAGAAATGTGGTGCCAAGCGTAATTGATATGACCACGAGCAATGGCCAATTGCCCAGTCCTTCGGCTTCACCGCGTACAATGCTAATAGTACGCCAAACTAAAAATGCGAAAAGCAGCATCACAAATGCTTTCACTATTCGGATGAGCAGTAGCAGACTGAACACTGCCAGCCCTTCCAAAGTATAGTCAAGTGGCCGCAATGGGATGGTGATTTTCGGGCGTTCAGATTTTGAGATAGATGCCATAGGATAGAAAGTTGGTTGGTTTACGCTCCTGATTTCTGGTGCAAAAGTGCCCAAAAGTGTGGTGAAGAGCCTTTATTTTTCGAGCAGCATCCGGCAGAACTCGGCCAGTTGTTTGAAACGGGTCTGAGCCAATCACTCGGCAGGCGCAAGGGGAGCATCGAACACAACTTCTACCACATCCTCCACTTTTAGACCGAAAAGCGTGGCGGCTCGGCCCATATTCACAGCAATTTCCAGGAAACCGGCCACATTAAAAAGGCAAAGTTGTTCGCCCACCGCTACGTCGCAGTAATTGCCAGAAAGTTGGGTAATGGGGTCGTTTCGCTTGAAGAACAGGGAAAAAGGCCGGTCATGTGCAGCCGCTTCAAAAACTTCCCGACGGATGTTGACCACCACATTTTCAAAATTGTCCACAAGGATTACGGTGCCCCGTATTTGTGTCGGCGTGATGACGGGCTGAATGCTAATGCGTTTAAGTAATGGAGCTGCATGTTCCCCAAGTTCATCAAAAGATTTGGCTTCTGCTAAGTGCACCACCGCGTCTGCAAAAATATTTTTCACCGAAAAATGCTCGGCGGGGTCTGCGGAAAGATTGCGCAAGTCATTGGGGGCCAGGTTCGTGAAAAGCAGAGAGAGCAATCCGTTATCCGGCGCGACAAAAAAATGCCCCTCGTACCGCGCTACCACAAAGCGAAAATCGGGTTGATAGACACAATTGACCCCCACAAGGTGAATCGTGCCTTCCGGGAATTCGCGCCACATATTGGCGACCACAAAAGCTCCGCGCACAATATCAAACGGCGGAATGTCATGAGAAATGTCAACCAGTTGGAGCGAAGGCACACGGCGAATCAAGGCGCCTTTGAGTGCGCCTACATAAAAGTCCTGGGTGCCGAAATCGGTGGTGAGTGTGGTGAATTGCATATTGGTTACTGGTTGATCTGTAGATTAATGATTGGCAGGAGATGAAACCCTTTTTCGTATTTTTCTGTTTAAAAAATCTGGCCGCAACACCTTAGTTTTGTGGGCGAAAGCAAA
>JBBQSW010000325.1:0-4728 GCA_038213575.1 Chitinophagales bacterium
TTGCCCCCCCTCCAGCTCTCCCTGTGGTTGGTGTGGTGTCGTTCGTACTTTGTTGGCCGGGCGGGGGGGGGCGGGGGGGCCCCCCCCGCCAAAAACTTGGAAGATGTTTTTCATAAAAAATGATTTTGGTGAATGAATGGACAAAGTTAGTTTTTTAGTTTCAGAATTTATCCAAATTAACGTTCTTGCTTAAGCATCTAGTCCCGCATTTTGGCAAAAAACGAGCTTCGCCCCGAATACTCAGGACATAAACATTAATTTATTGGAAAAACAGGGATCTAAACTAGTTTTTTGTTCAATGCTTAAGAAAATCCTCCCGAAACCCATCATACAAATTCAATAGATCATTCGCATTCCCCTGCCAGTCAAACACCGATTCCCAAGTGCTTAGCGGCTCCCAGATACAAGTGCCTTTACCGTGCCCGCCGGGTAGACCGACGGCAATTTTGTGCACTTCTTCTTTTCTGGCAGAGTATTCCACTACAATGACATCTTTGTCAAAACGCCGCACCAAATCGTTCAAATTGTCGCGCAAATCATCCAAAGTACCATGCCATTTGGGGTAATACGACTCGCCAATTACGTCAAAATGAACCCCGCGCCGAAGCATATTTTCAATGAAAAAAACCGACTCGTCGTTCTGCCCACCAAGCGCCACATGGAGCATCATCACGGTTTCCGGCGCGACGGCTTTTACGGCAGCCGTGCCCGCACAAAGCAGTTGTGCCAGACTGTCCAAATGGGCTACCGAGCCTTCTGGCCAAACGATACCGTGGTTTATTTCATTGCCGATTTGAACCATGTCGGGCGGGGTGCCTTGGGCTTTTAATTGACTGACGACTTCAAATGTGTAGTCATAAAGCGCCTTTTTCAGCGCCTCAAAACCAAGTCCCTCCCAAGCTTTTGGCTTGTATTGCTTGCCCGGATCGGCCCAATAATCACTGTAATGAAAGTCTAAAAGCAATTTCATGCCAGCGGCCTTGACACGTTTTGCCATCGCTTTGGTGTGTTCCAAATCGCAAAACCCAAGCTTGGGCGAATAGCCTTTCTCCGCTGCGGGGTCGTTGAAAATACGCAGGCGTACATAGTTGAATCCGTGCGATTTCAGGCTTTGAATCGCATCTACTTCCACGCCATTTTCTTTGAATTTCAGTCCTTTAGCCTCCAATTCAGGTAAAAAAGAGATGTCTGCACCGATCATTTTGTCCACGGGCCTTGGTCTGGCAGCCGCGCCTTTCAACGTGTATTTTGGGTCAATCGTCACCGAAGCAACACTGCCCGGTGCAACAGTCAGAATGTCTGTATCGCCCTTCCATAAATTGGGCGAATGTGCTTCAAAATGAATTTTGCCCGTTTTCTGCCCGGATTGAATAATAACCTGGCATTTTCCATTGAAAAGGCTGCGCTGCCAGGCACCTTCCACACATTTATCAGGTTCGTGGCTCGATGGATCACCGTTGCCGACACCGATGATTTTGGCATCTCCTTCGAGGGTAAATTGAATCAGATTATCTGCGTTTGGCACCTCGCGGCCTTGAGCATCGAACACGGCAACATTGACCACCGTAACGTCCTGGCCATCCGCGAGCATGGTGGTTTTGTAAGGCGTAAGCGCTATTTCGGTCGGAACGCCCGTGGTTTCGACCTTTGCTTTCAGCACTTTGCCTTTTTTGTAGCCTATAGCCTCCAATTTTCCCGGTTCGAAGTTGACCGTCCATTTCAGGTGACTGTTTCGCGGCATAGGTTTTTTGCCCAAGGTTTTGCCGTTTAAAAATAACTCGACTTCCTCGGCATTTGAATTGACCCAAACCTCCACGGGCTGCCCGCTTTTTTCCCGCCAATTCCAATGCGGCGAAATGTGCAGGATGTCTTTGTCTGTCCACCAGGATTGATAGTAATAATAGATATTTTTGGGAAACCCGCAAACGTCCATAATGCCAAAATGGGAGTTGACATTTGGCCAAATATAAGGGGTCGGCTCGCCTCGATAATCCAGCCCCGTCCAGACAAAACCACCGAGCCAGTAGTCGTTTTCTGCTGCCAGTGTCCACCAGGTCTCCGCCGTACTTGCCCACCAGGGCGCGGTGATGTCCTGGTCGGGCACGTAGCCGCGAATGGTGTCCTTTTCATATTGACCGCGCGTGGTCACCGTGCTGCCCATTTCGGTGCCAATAATAGGTTGTGTCGGGTGGTCGCGGTGGTAATCGGCGACGGCAAATTGGCGGTAATTGAAACTCCGAACGGGGATGACTTCATTGACACCGTTGAACACGTTCCCTACGTCGGCTGCGTAGGTGGCGGTGCGGGTCGGGTCCAGTTCACGTTGTTTTTTCAGGAGTGTTTCGGCGATCCGTTTGCCGGTCGGCGTGGTATGAATCCAGCCTTCTTCGTTGCCGATAGACCACATAAAAACGCTGCTTCGGCTGCGGTCGCGTTTCAGCATCCGCACGAACTGATCCATATATTCCGCACCGCTGTTGAGCAGTCGGGTTTCGTCCATGACCAACATGCCGAGGCTGTCGCAGGCATCCAAAAGTTCGGGCGTGGGTGGGTTGTGGCTGGTGCGGTAGGCGTTCACCCCGAGGTTTTTGAGCAAATCTATCCGATAATATTGCAAATAATCGGGCAAGGCACTGCCCACGCCCGCGTGGTCCTGGTGGCAATTGACGCCGAGGATTTTGAGTTTTTTGCCATTTAAAAACAGCCCATCTGGTTTGATTTCGATCGTTCGGAAGCCGAATTTCAGCGTTTGCTGATCTACGATCTTGCCCGATTTCTTGACTACAACCTGAATTCGGTGCAGATATGGGTCCTCTAAGTCCCAAAGTATGGGGTTGTATAATTTCAGGACATGACGTGAAACGCCCGACTGATTGACCTCCAAGTGAAGGTTTTGCAGCTTGCTTTTTGCCACGAATCCTCCTTCGCGACCCGTCAAAATGATTTCAGTGCTGAGGTCGGCGGCTGTGTTGCCTTCGTTTACAAGATCAGTTTCAACCGTGAGTGTGGCGTAACTTCCTTCCATTTTCACATGGGCAAAAATGCCGTCGTGTGCGATGTGCTCCTGTTCAAATGTATTGAGCCAAACGTGCCGATAAATACCCGCGCCTTCGTAAAACCAACCTTCATACTGCGTGGCATCTACCCGAACAACGAGCACATTATCCGCTCCATACTTCAAGAAATCTGTAATATCATAGGCCACACCGATGTAGCCGCTTTTGTTGTTGCCCAAGTAAAAACCATTGACCCAAAACTCCGCATCGCGAAATACGCCGTCAAATTGAACCTGAAAACGCTTGCCCTCCTCGGTTTTTTCCACCGTAAAATGCTTCCGGTACCAGCCAATGCTGGTTTCCGGGTAATTCCCACCCAGCGGTTTGTAACCGTGTGCCATGACGTTGAAAGCCGGGTCATTGACGAAAGGCATTTCCACCGCCCAGTCGTGCGGGAGATTCAACGAGCGCCACAAACTATCCTTAAAACGTGGCTCAATGGCCGTATTAGCGGCCCCGCCAGACTTAGCCAAAACAGTTTCCAGCCCATAATTGAAATCCTTTTCAGGATTCTGAGCATGGCCAAAGGCAAATTTCCAGTCTCGGTCAAAGTTTTGGTGGCTTCGGGGTTGAGGTGTTTGCCCAGCCAGCATATTGGCGGCGAAAAAGAGGAGGAGCGTGAGGGGGGCGTAAAAGCGATCCATGCGCAATAGTATTGACGTTTTATGGGTTGCAAACATATCCCTCCTTGCGGGTTCAAATTTCAAAATATACTCGACTTCCTCAAAATAAGTGTTTGCGGGGCTGAAGTTCGTCCCTTTGTTCTACTGGTTCATCGGTTTTTTCCAGTGTTGGTTCAACTCTTCCCGGCTTCACCCGTTTAGGCTTGTCACATGAAGCGTCTTCGTTTAAGCAAGTCGCTCGTGTAGTTCCCTACTTATGTCTTTCATTCTGAAAATGGCTTGGCGCGACAGCCGCCGCAATCGCGCCCGCCTTGTGCTGTTCATTTCTGCCATCACCGTCGGCATTGCTGCGTTGACTGCTGTGCGATCTTTTTCGGTCAACCTCATGGCCGATATTGACCGGGAAGCCAAAACCTTGCTCGGCGCTGACCTTTCACTGGATGCCAACCAGCCTGCCCCGGATTCCATTCTGGCAAAAATCGAACGACCTGAGGTGGAAAAAGCCAAAGTGCTCAATTTCATGAGCATGATCCGGTTTCCCAACGGTGGAGGCACCAGACTTTCGCTCATTCGCTCCTTGGAAGGCAATTATCCATTTTACGGAAAATGGAAAACGGAGCCAGAAAACGCCTGGCAATCGTTCCGAACAGGTAAAACCGCGCTCGTAGACCATGCCCTGATGCTTCAATTTGGCATCAAACCGGGCGACAGTATCCAAATCGGCAACGTTACTTTCCGCATTGAAGGCGACTTGCTTTCTTCTCCAGGGCGGGCGGGTATTGCCAGTAGTATAGCACCCATCGTGTTCATTCCTGCACAATGGCTTGATTCTACAGGACTTGTGCAACGAGGCAGCCGCATAGACTACCAGTATTTTTACAAAATGCCGGATACTGTTGATGCCGACAAATTCATAAAACCACTGGAAAAAACCCTTGAAAAAGCCAAACTGGATTGGGATACGGTGCAAAGTCGCAAACAAAGCATTGGGGCGGCCTTTGGCAATTTTGGCACCTTTTTGAACCTGGTGGGTTTCATTGCACTGCTGC
>JBBQSW010000326.1:0-4724 GCA_038213575.1 Chitinophagales bacterium
CGAATTTCATTCGGGGTTGACCCTTTCTGGGTCTTAATTCTACTTTGAAAGATTAGCCGCATAGCGGCGAAGCGTCTGTAGCAATGATGTTAAGATTTGTTTTGGAGGTGCATCGCACCTGGAATGTGTATGGTTTCTTTGCGATGCACCTCCATCGAACCCCATTTGAATCTATTTCTACAGACGCTTCGCCGCTATGCGGCTAAAGTGACAAAGTCGTCAGACGAAGCCTATTTCCCAATAAAGGCAAAAATATCCCGGAAAAGAATGCCCCGGTTGGCAGGTGCCTTGTCGCCTCTGGCATTAATTACCAAGCCACCGCCATCTTCTGCGCCTTTGCCCGCATGGTGGATGGCCACTACTTTCCAATTGTTGTTGAAAATAGGCGATCCGCTGCTGCCCCGTTTGGTATCGGTTTTGTAAAAAATATACTGATTCAATTGGCCAATTACCTCATTGGCCGTAAGCGCGATTTGTTTGACCTCCCCTTCCGGGTGCTGAATAATTGTAACGGCTTCGTTGAGCGATGGGATGGCTTCTTTGTCGAATTCTACAAAACCCCATTGACTCAGCGGAGCCTCCGCGCGGTCTATCAATTTCACGCGGGCAAAATCGAGATCGGTTGGCGGACTGGTGATAAAGTCGGAGGGGTCAATGTCGTAGCTTGTGCGGCTTTTGCCTTCTTCGTAATTAAATTCGATGCGGGTGGTTTTCGCAATTTCAGCTGACCCGATGACGTGGTGGTTGGTGAACACATGGCCGTCCTGTGTAAGAAACCCTGTACCAAGGTTGCCATCAGCGCAAACGACCCGGCATACTGCGTTAGCGGCAGCCCGGGCCTTATCAAGCCAATCTATCCTCACCAGGTGATTGATCGGGCCTAACACTTTTTCCAGAGTAGGCTCATCCGGCACCTCAAATTGGAAGGCGCCTACGCCGTGGAGTTTGGCGTTCAGAGCCACTTTGCGTGGAATTTCTTTCATCAACTCCGTCAGAGCGTACTTTGCCTGAGCTTCATAGCGACGGAACTCTTCAAAAGGTATCCGGCCCTCGCGCGACGCTTTGGCTGCAGAGCGCAGATTGCTGTATTGGAGCGTCAGGTCTTGCCAAATGTCGGCTCCAGTCTGTTTGTCCAAATCTTTGAGGGTGTCGAGTGCTTTTTCGATTTCGTTTTCCTCAATTAGGCCGTTGACGGTTTCTAGGACGAGGACTTGGGCATTTTGCATCATTGAGAATAGTGATTGGTGGGTTGATAGATTGTTTAATTCCTCACATCCTCCCCCCAGCCCAATTTCGCGCGGATGGTATTTAGGAAGGTGGTGTCTTGCAATTGTATCAATTTTATCGTGAAGTCATTTTTCCGCACCGCCAATTGGTGATGGTTACCAACCAGTTCGAAACGGGAATCCAGCGAGCAGATAAAATTGTCGGCTCGGCCTTCGATTTCAAACGAAATGACCGATTCGTCGGAAAGCACCAAAGGACGGACATTCAGGTTGTGCGGCGCAACAGGTGTGATGACAAAATTGCCTGAATTTGGAAAAATGATGGGGCCACCGCAGCTCAGCGAGTAGCCAGTACTGCCCGTAGGAGTGGCAACAATGAGCCCATCCGCCCAATAGGAGCTCAAATAATCCCCATTCAAAAAGGTGTGGATGGTGATCATAGAAGAGGTGTCGCGTTTGAGCAAGGTGCAGTCGTTGAGCGCGAAGGGCAGGTCTCCAAAAATTTTCGGGTTGCTTTCGAGATAGATGGTGCTGCGCTCATCAATGCTGTATTGCCCTTTGGCGAGCATTCCCACGCTCTGGCGAATGTGTGTTTTTTCAATACTGGCGAGGAAGCCAAGCCTGCCAAGGTTGATACCCAGCATGGGCACTCCCGAGTCTCTTACGAGCGTGGTGGCTGCGAGCATGGTGCCATCTCCCCCCAAAACCATCACAAAATCAATGACCTGGGTACGGAAGTTTTCATAACCCGAAAACGCATCCCAACGTTCGGGCATTTGTATTTCTTCCTTTATATCGTTCAGGTATGGCTCGAACACGCTGATTTCAATGCCTTCGGCCTCGAGCGCGTCGAACGCTTCCTGGACCTGAGGTCGGTCTTTTTCTTTGTACTGTTTTCCAAAAACTAGGACACGCATGGGTTTGCGGTTTACCCACCGATGTCCCGAGGATTCGGGACGAAGGAGGGTGGACGGTTGAAGAGGATTGTGTCCTTTTGACACAGCCCCGGGAACAAAATAGTTATTTTGAGTAAAAATTGATTTTTCTTCCCAAATTTGCCGCAAGATAGGCAGCAGCGTGAATTTGCCGGGGAGTATTCGGAAATCTGTGTCATTGTCCGGCCGCGCTCCCTAAACCCCTAACCCCTAAACCCCTAAACCCCTAACCCCTAAACCCTAACCCCTAAACCCTAAACCCTAAACCCTAAACCCCTAAACCCTCAACGTCTCAACAATGGAACCAATCACCTGCAAAGAAGTTATCCAAAAAGAACAGGAACACCTGCATCTGCGCCGTCAAAAACTCGAGATCGAGCATGGCACAGCAGAAAAACCCAATTGGTTCGGTATCGCCCTTTCGGGTGGCGGTATTCGCTCTGCTACCATCAATTTGGGCTTTTTGAAAACGCTCAACAAGTACGGTATTTTGCAAAAAGCCGATTATCTGAGCACCGTGTCAGGAGGAGGTTATGTTCACGCTTACGTGCAAGGAACCGCCAGAGAAACAGGCGATTACAGCAAGCTTTTTAGCGCGGAACATATAGACGGCATGCGCACACACGGGGAGTATTGGGTGCCGCACACGGGCCTTTTTGGCAAAAACGGCAACCTGCTTTTGTTAATCATCGCCTTTGTGGTCAGTTGGCTGATGAGCCTCGTCAGCCCGGCTATTTTGATTGGCATTGGCTATTGCCTATATATTATAGGTGCGAGCTGTTTGGGAGAAAGCCCATTTTCCGGGTACAATTTTTTGGCTGGCCACGACCTGGGTTGGTGGGCGGTAGTGATTCCGGGGGGACTATTGATCCTTCACTTTTTGGTGAACATCGTGCTCAATTTCAACCTGGGCATATCCAAAATGTTCAACCGGGTGGAATCCATCATCGTCGGGATTGCACTTTTGCTCTATTTCTGGGTAGTCATCGTTGGCTACAAAGGCATTGGCAATATTCCGCTGGACGATAAAGTGTCGTATGGCATCATTGCCGTCACGCTTTTTTTCATTGGCTTATTTACCAACCCCAACGCGCTGAGTTTCCACCGGTTTTACCGCAAACAATTGGCCGACCTTTTTCTGCGCTACTCCGGCAACCACGACAATATACCCTTGAGGAACGTTTTTGACGCAAAATCGGAAGACCTAAAAGACTTCATCAGCCCTTACCCGCTTTTCAATACCTGCCTGAATTTGATGAACCCGGATAAGGACGAAGGCTTTCAGGGCACTAAAACCAGCGATTATTTTCTGCTCAGCCCGTTTTTTTGCGGGTCAAAACTGGTGGGGTATGTTCCCACCGATCGGTACTTCGATTACCAGCGCTTGACACTCCCTGCCGCAGTTGCTATTTCGGCCGCTGCGGTAAATCCGGGCATGGGCATGTATTCCAACAAGATCCTGAGTTTGTTGGTAACACTGTTCAATTTCCGGCTCGGCGTTTGGATTTCCAATCCGCTTATCCTCGTTAAAGCGCGCGCCATTGTGTGGTGGCCCATGTACTTTTTCTATGAGCTGCTGGGGCGCATCGGTTCCCGGAAAAAAATGATCAACATCTCCGACGGCGGCCACATCGAAAACTTGGGCGCTTACGAACTGCTGCGCCGGGGCTGCAGGCTCATCATTGCCGTAGATGCTGCGGAAGACAAACTTTATGCTTTTGCCGACCTCAACAACTTCATCATCCGAGCCCGCAATGAAATGGGGCTTGAGATCAGATTTCGGGAAAAGGAACAGCCAGAAGACCTCATCCGACCTCGCCCCTCCCAGGTATATTCGGCAAAAAGGTATGCGGTGGCCGATATTTACAAATGCTGGGAAGAAGTGGACGACCCGGACGGTAAAAAGGAAAAAGACGGTACGATTGCCAAAAAGATAATCAACTATTCCGAAGAGGAGCGCAACAAGTATGGCCCCATTGGCACCTTTGTCTATGTCAAATCCTCCGTGCGCGCACCCGAAGGCAAACCAGACCTCGACAAAAGAGACGAGTTGAAATACGGCACCTACAAGTATAAAATCTACCACCCCGACTTCCCGCACGAACCTACCAGCGATCAGTTTTTTGACAAAATCCAATGGGAGGCGTACTTCCAGCTGGGGCGGTTTATTGGTGCAGAAGTACTAGGCGTCACAGATTTGGAAGCTGCTGTAGGGGAAAAGCCTGGGGTTGAAGATCTTTTGGATTGGTTCGACCATGGGGTCAATTGCTTTGGAGCGAAAGCGCCTACCGCCGCCGAGTCGCCAGATTCTACCACGCGCGAAGAGGATGTTTATGAAAGTTTCAAACAGCCTAAGGTGGTAGCGCCAGCCGTTTCACCAGAGAAAGAAGAAGTGAAGTACCAGATGTAAAGCACTTTCTCAAAAAATTAAATTTCACCAAAAGCCGTATTTTCGCCGCTTAGAAAAACAAAAACCTTCTTGCATCGTGGAATACAGACCGAGCGAAATCGAGCCAACCTGGCGAAAGTGGTGGATAGAAAACAGCACTTACAAAGTTGAAAA
>JBBQSW010000327.1:0-4674 GCA_038213575.1 Chitinophagales bacterium
GTCGTACTATCGGGTAGAAGTATGTTGCGGAAAGTCCATTTAGCGAGGCCATTGCCAGCCCAGGAAAAATCGAAGGTATGGCTTGCTTCTACCGTTCGAATGGTTAGGAGATCGAATCTGTGGTCCAGGCTGTCGGTGACAACAACGGTAAAGGCAGTGTCGGTCCCTGTGTTTTGAAAGCGGATGAGGTAATCAAGCGTGCGAGCTTGGCCGGGCGGTTCTGGTTGTACCGTTTGTGCCATTTTATCATTAGGATCGAAGCTTCCAGTAACGGTCTGCGTAGCTCTTGCGATATTATTTGAAGGCTTGACGTCATCCAAAACTGGACATTCCGATGTAAAGCTGAGCACTGTGCCAATAGGGGTTGTCGGGCTTACTACAAAGTTTAGTTTTAAGAGTATCACCTGACCTGGCAAAAGGGACGGTAAGGAAATAACGGCTTGGTTTCCAAGAAATTGACCAAAAGGGGAAATAGATTGTGCCTCCAGCCATTGAGCATTGAATGTAAGTGTAGCGATAGCATCATTGATGGTGTCATTGCCCACATTCGATACTTGTAACTTATAGGTAACCGGGAAGCCCGGGCGCGCCGGAATGGGTGTAGTGAACAGCACACAGGCGTCACTTATACCCGGTGTTGGGAGAAATGGAAGTTCTGTTTCGGTGGTGTTTCCTGGTGTTACGACGGCAGTTAGCGGATATGGGATTCCACAATTCATATCATGATATGGAGGCAACGCCGTACTGATTTGATAGGTGCCTGGCGATAACGCTAAGTCAAAATAGCCCTCACTATTGGTGTTTACAAGAATATTACCCGGTTGTACCAAAACAGGTTTTTGGCTCAGCGGCAAGTCGCCATTTTGCTGTTCGTAGTTGCAATTATAGTTGAGGTCACGGTAAAGCCTTCCTCTTAAGAATCCATATTCGCCCGCTTGCACCAGGGCCTGATCGCGAATCAGCGAGAATGGAGTACGCCAGATGCCTTGTGCCTCCGTAGCAGCATAAAGATACCCGTCGTTGACATGATAGGTCAACGCTCCTTCAGCAAGCGTATCGTTAACCGGGTAGTTAAACGAAAGGCGATTATAAAAAGGAATGTCTGTTATTCGTGTCCAATGCACGCCCTCATCGCTTGAAACCTGAAGCCCAAATTGCGCGTGCATAAAAATTAGGCCATCTTCGTAAAAGGGAAAAGTTGTGTTAGACTTGGTATAAGAGGTGCCAGCCCCAGCATAATTGTGAGTTGTAGTGAAGGTTTGTTGCCATGTTGTGCCGTTGTCAACGCTGACATGTAAGCTAGCAATGGTATAGTTTCCGTTGGTGTAATACTTTACCCTGCTTGATATTATTTTATTGCCTTTTTGCCAGTAAGTACATCTATAAGTATCCGGAAGGCTGTTCAGAGGTACGGTCTCCCAGTTTTGTCCAAAATTGATGGTACGGTGCAAAACAAACCCTCCTGTTTCAAATACCAAGATCGTGTCACCACTGACAAAAACATTTTGAATGCCTGTAGTGATCGGTGCTATCAGGGTATTCCAGGAAGCGCCGTTGTCATCGGTAAAGAACACGTTAAAGTCATGCGGTGAGAAGAAAAACAATCGAGTCCCACTCGTACTCATCCCTTTGATGGCTGCTCCGACCAGCAGGTTGTTCAGCGTGTCCCAAGTGGTTCCACAATCCGAAGATCGTCCGATATAAGGGACCATGTAGGAAAAATCATAACCATTTGCCTTTCCCAAATATTTTAGACCCAAATGTCGAAATTCATCAAAATTTGAGGAATCCACGATTGCTACCCATGCTCCATCTTCTTTGTTGGAGACATAAAAAGCCGGGGGAAAGCCTACTCCACCAGCATCCATCAATTCTGTACTGCAATATAGGCGGCTACAAACCCCTTGGATTGTTACCACTTTGGTTCCCAACCCTTGAGATCTTACTTGCCAATTGGGATTTCCGGTGGCCTTAAAAATGGTTTGGTTGGAAGCGGTGTTTATCCAATAACCGGAAGGTAGAGAAGCGAACGATTTGGCGGTGGCAGAGATGCCCTCATCTTCATTATAAATTTTTGTAAGGTTAGAGGGCATAAATAGTTGACCACTCCATATTCCTTTTTTAGTCCTTAGAAAAAAATCTGCCTCTTTTACAATTACACCTAAAACAGCGCCTTCAATTGCAAGTGACTCCGTTTGCCAGTTCGCCCCGGCATCCAAAGAGGATAAGAGGGTATTGTTGCCCAGAAATACCCTGAACGCGCCTGCCCGACTGAAAGCTGCTATTATGGGGGCATCCAAAGTAGGGAAGGGGATGTTTTGGAAATCGCTTAGATTTGGATTCAAGCATACATATCCATTGATAATGTCACCATTAGCGGATTTCCAAGTGCCTGAAAACTTTCCATTGTTGGCGCTTAAGGATGTAATATAGACTGCCGTCGAAGTGGTGCTTCCCCAAGTCTCACCATAATTCTGTGAATACCAATGTTCCGGGTCTTTGCCAGATTTATTAACCAGGAAAGAATATTTGCCAGCACTTTGCTCCTGTACATTTGAAACATGAAAAATGGGGCTACTGCCTTCTGTTATATCAATAGGAACTATACTTACAAGGCTCCAGCTCAAACCCTTGTCGGTGCTACGGTGCACCAAAACATCTTTGACATATTTATGATTATAGTTGTTTGAAACAATTTTACGCTGCTCTATGGCCAAAACAACGCTATCGTTGGCGAATACTGTCATGATTTGTCGGCGCCCAAAGGATGAATTGATCCGCCAATTTTGCCCCCCATCGGAGGATTGAAATAGGCCCTCTGGGGTAGCTGCAAAAAATTTATCCCCACACTGTGCAAAATGAGAAACATAGCCGGGCGCGCCTTCCAAATGCTCCCAATAAACAGAAATTGAATCCTTCGCAATACTTTGGGCAAATGATTGATTTTGAAACACCCAAAGACAAATCAAGGTGAAAAAGGCAGGAAATAGATTAGCTCTCATGAGAAAATAAATTTTGGTATAAAAAGATTGAGTTCAATATCATCGGAAAGATAAGCAAGTCAATTAATATTAATTGTGCTAAAAACCTATTTGTCAAACTTCCAACAAAAATCCCCTCGTCGCATACCACGGCAAGGGGATTTTGTTCTTTGGCTCTCCAATATGAAGATGCTTTCTAAAGTGCTTTTCTACAAATGTATCACCTCCCCATAAGCTGCCGCCGCAGCCTCCATAATGGCTTCGCTCATGGTGGGGTGGGGGTGAATGGACTTAATGATCTCGTGGCCCGTGGTTTCCAGTTTGCGTGCGACCACGATTTCGGCAATCATTTCGGTTACATTGGCCCCGATCATGTGGGCGCCGAGCAATTCGCCATATTTTTTGTCAAAAATGAGTTTCACAAAACCCTCTGAGTGGCCGGAAGCCTTTGCCTTACCACTTGCGATGAAAGGGAATTTGCCAACCAAAAGTTCGTAACCGGCCTCTTTAGCCCCTTGTTCGGTGTAACCGACAGAGGCGATTTCGGGTGAACAGTAGGTGCAGCCGGGGATATTATTGTAATCTATCGGTTCGGGATGATGGCCTGCTATTTTTTCTACGCAGGTGATGCCCTCGGCACTTGCCACGTGTGCGAGAGCCTGGGTTGCCAACACATCCCCAATGGCGTAAATGCCCGGCACATTGGTTTGACAGTACTCGTCTACTTTGATATAACCACGGTCGGTGACGATGCCAAGGTCTTCTAAACCAATATTTTCGGTATTCGGCGTGACGCCTGCTGCGCTGAGTACCACATCGCAAAGGATGGTTTCGGTTTTGCCGTCTTTGCGGTTTTTCATGTTGACTTTGATTTCCTTTCCGCTGGTGTCCACACTTTCGACTGACCAGCCGCCGTAAACTTTCAAGCCCTTTCTGCCGTAAAGTTTTCCCAACTCCTTGGATACATCGGGGTCTTCGCGCGGCACCAGACCCTGTTCCATGAATTCCACGATGCTCACTTCCGTGCCAATGCTGTGGTAAAAATAGCCAAACTCCACGCCGATTGCTCCGGCGCCCACCACAACCATCCTTTTGGGCTGGCTTTCGAGGCTCATAGCTTTGCGGTATTCTATGATTTTTTTGCCATCAATTTTGAGGTTAGGCAATTCCTTAGCCCTGCCACCCGTGGCAATGATGATGCCTTTGGCGGCGTATTCTGTCACTTTCCCTTCACTATCCGTAACAGCCACCTTTGGGCCTTTTGCCAGTTTGGCATTGCCCATGATAACGGTGATTTTATTCTTTTTCATTAAGAACTGCACGCCTTTGCTCATACCATCGGCCACGCCGCGACTGCGCTTGATCATGGCATCAAAATCAGCCAGCGGTTTGCCCACTTTGATGCCGTAGTCCTCTGCGTGGTTGAGATAATCAAACACTTGGGCGCTTTTCAGTAGCGCTTTGGTGGGTATGCAACCCCAGTTGAGGCAGATGCCCCCCAGGCTTTCGCGTTCAATGATGGCGACATTCATGCCCAATTGGGAGGCGCGAATCGCAGCTACATACCCACCTGGGCCGCTGCCGATAACAATCAGATCAAAATTCATGTTGTGTTGAAAATATTTGAGCGGTAAAGGTAGTTCGACCTGCAAAATTGCCTTTCAAATTTTCATGTTTGTTGGCATTCTGTATT
>JBBQSW010000328.1:0-4664 GCA_038213575.1 Chitinophagales bacterium
CATCGTCCAGCCATTTTGGGAATTGGATATTGGCATGGTTGAATTGGGTAAAAACCAAAGAAAGCGACTGGTACATAAAAACCAGGCTGATCGGAGCACCCACTGCGATGATTCCCAGCGTTGTGAAAACAAAGCGGAAAACGCTCTCGCCCGGGTGGTGACGGTTGGCGGTGGTTGTATCCACATGGGTGTCTGTGTGGTGTACCAGGTGGAAGCGCCACATCCATTTTACCCGATGCTCCATCCAGTGAATAAAATAGGCACCTACAAGATCCATCAACAGCAATCCAACGACAAAAAACAGCCAGAGCGGCATCTCTGGCATCCACTGAAGTATGCCGATTTTTTCTGCAACCACCCAATCCGCCGTACCCAGTAGAATGAAGGCCATTATAAAATTGACCAACACCGTGGTAAGTGTGAAGAAGAGATTGATGCCCGTATGGGCTGCTTTTTTGTAAGAACTGCGGTAAAAGGGCAGGCCGCTCTCCAGTAACAAAAAAAACGTGAGTCCTCCCAGCAAAATCGCACCGCGGTGGGAAGAGGATATGTTGGCGAAATAGTCGGAGATGGATTCCATGAGTCTAGAAAATTTGGATATTTTGAATTGAGGTGTTGTAAAATTTTTAGAAGTCGAAATATCTCAAAATCTCAATTTAAAAACATCCCAATTTCAAACCCAAAAGTAGCGCATCATTCCAATAAACAGGACATCAAAACCTCGTCCAAATAACGGCCTTCGCTTTTCAAGTGTGTATAGCGGCGCAGTACGCCTTCTTTTTGGAAGCCCGTTTTCTCATAGAGCCGGATGGCGCGTTCGTTGATGGTGGCGGTGCTTAGTTCTATGCGCAGGTGGCCCGACTGTTTTGCCATAGACAGGATTTCTCGCATCATTTGTTCCCCTAAACCCCTACCTGCAAAATCAGGGTGAATGGCCACGCCACCGAGGTATGCGATGTGATCATTGCGATAGGGGAGCGGTGCCAATTTGGCCATCCCAACCCTTTGGCCTTCGTGTTCAAATATATACAGGATGCCCTTTTCAAGCAAATCATGGAAAATTGGCTGAAAATCAGGGGCATCCATTGGTTCGTAGAGCAAAAACGGGTTGATGTCTGGATGAAAATACAGCCCGTATATGAAATCAAAATCGGAGGGTGTGGCTTTGCGTATCATGGGTGCAAATTACCGAAATTTGCACCCATTATGGATCAGAAAGACCTTCGAAATGGCGACGTCTCATTTGCCGTTTGTGGTGCAACCGGGAAGGTAGGGTGATGTCTCGGGAAAAGTATTGGTGGATGCCACCAATGCAGTGCGCCAAAAACCCGAGCCCTTCGCCACGGTTTATCACGCTTTGTCAGAAAAAACAAATGCAGAGGTGGTCAAATGTTTCAACACGACTGGTTTTGAAAACATGGCCAACCCTAAATACGGCGATATAGCGCTCGATATGTTTATGGCAGGGAGTTCTGAAAAAGCAAAATCAGTGGCACGCCCACTGGCCCTCGACGCTGGTTTTGGCGAATGCTGGGATTTTGGCGGCGAAGACAAAGTTGTGTTGCTGGAGCAGTTCGCGCGCTCGTGGATCAATTTGGCGATTATGCAAGGGCATAGGAGGGACATGGCGTTTAAGGTGATTCGGAGGTAAGGTTAAAACACCGTCGCCGGAAACAACCACTCATACATTGGCTTGAATTCCCGCGCCCAAAACGTTTCTGAATGTCGGCCTCGGTCGCGGGCTACGACGCGGATTTGCAGGTCGGCGTGGCCACCATTTTTCAATGCCCAATAGGTTTTTTCGAGGGTTGAATGCATACTCCGCGTCTCCGTTTTGCTACCGCTCACAAAGATTTGGCTTTTGAGTCCGGCACTTTTCTCTGCCAAACCGAGCACTTGCGGGTTGAACCAAATGGAGGGCGACAAGGCCCCGATTTTCCCAAAAACATGATTGTAGCGTATTCCCGCATATAAAGCAATCAACCCGCCGAGCGATGCTCCCACAATACAGGTGGCCTCTCTGTGCGGCCAGGTACGGTATTCCCGATCAATAAAAGGTTTTAGGGTGTGCTCTACAAATTGCAGGTAAGCATCGCCTTGCCCTCCACTTTTCCCTCGCTGAAAGGGTGCGTACTCATGGTTTCGATCCATACCGCCATGGTCAATGCCGACCAAGATTGCCTGACGTTTCAGGGGCTGACGGGCCATGAATTCCTTGAGTTTCCAATGCCGGAACGCAGCGGTGGAAGGATCAAAAAGGTTTTGTCCGTCTTGTAGATAAATAACTGGGAATCTTCGAGAAGTATCCTTCCAGTAATTGCGGGGCAGCAGCACCCGGATGGCGCGCTGGCGATTGAGCTGGGGAATAAAAAAGGGGTAATGAACCTGGAGTTGACTGCCGGAATGGTTGACTTTGGGGGGCATCAAAAAGTAGATTTTTGAAGTTGGGGAAACGTACGCTAAGGCATAAAGGGTTTACGCCCATGAAATACAGTTTTGGATGTTTTTGTTCATCGCTGCGTTCCTAATCATTGAGATTTTAATTGGTTTTCAATTGTTTGAGTTTATCTCCCCACTCCTTTTCAGGTTCGGATATGGACAGCAGCTCTGCCCGCAATGCCTCCCATTGGGTCTTTTTGCTGGGCAGTGGAGGGGGCTTCGAGGGTTTTTAGGATGGTTTCATAGAGGGGTAGGGTTTTTTCGTATTCGCCGGAGGAGAGGTAGCGGTGGGCAAGGGATTTTTGGTCGGAGAAGGGGAGTTCGGGTTCGGTTTGTAAAGGCAGAGATTGTGAATCTGTGTTTTGACTTAACATCCTCTGGGTATTGTAGAGGTTTGTTTGCGCCAATTCAAGGTACGGGCCTTCTTTGCTTTTCGTTTTCAACAGCTTTCTCAAAACAGTATTCGGCATCTTCAAAACGCCTTGCGCCAGAATATGCCATGCCCATGCCATTAAAGATCCCGCCCAAAACCTCAGGTCGCCCTAATTTCTCCTCCCGTTCCAAGGCCAGCTCAAAACAATCAATTGCTTCAGCATATTCATGCATGGAATTGTACACCATGCCTAAACCTTGGAGAGGGTAACCCGTTTCTTCATGTTGTCCATTCTCTTCATAGGCTTTTATAGACTTTTTGAAGTATTCAATAGCATCGGAATATTGATATATTTTGAGGTATACAACACCAATGCGGTGAAATGTACCTCCAAGTAGATCTTGCTGTCCGGTCTCTTTGTGCCATTTTAGTGCTTGCTGGAAATTTTCCAAGGCTAGCGGGAATTCAACCATCTTGTCATAAAGCCCCCCTATTCGATAATATATATCACCTACACGGTTTTTCAAACCCGTTTTCTTATCCCATTCTATTGCACTTTGGTAGTTCTCCAACGCCTTTGAAAACTGCAGAATTTCGGTATAAGTATGACCGATGTTAATAAACGTACTGCCCAATTCATGCGGTTGTCCAGTTTTCTTTTTCCATTCCAAAGCTTTCTGGTAGTTTTCCAAAGCCTGCGGAAATTGGCGGACTTTCGCATAAGCGCAACCTATTTGATGAAAAGTCGCACCCAAATTAGTTTGTTGTCCCGTTTTCTCATACCAGTCTAGAGCACGTTGGTAGTTTTCTAAGGCCATGGGGAGTTCTGGTATCTCCCCATAAACCATCCCTTTCCTATGGTAAATTAGCCCCATCCAATCCTCCTCCATCTCGTGTTCCGTCACGGTTTCCTCCATTTTCCCCAAAAGCCCCAGAGATTCGGACGATTTCCTTTCCAGAAAAAAAAGAAGTGCCAGTCGCAAATCATTTTCCACCATATTACTCCAACTCTCACCCTTTTCAAACACTCCCCTCGCTTCCACCAACCATTCCTCCGCTTCCCGAAATTTTCTCAATTCCGTCAACGCCCTGCCAATGCTGCTTTTCACTTCTGCCCGCTCTATCTCGCTGGATGTATAGCGTTGCAGGTGAGCCAAGGCTTTTTTCCAAGTCCGTTCTGATTTTTCAAAGTCATGCGCTTCGTCGTACTCACGGGCGAGGAGTTTGCTGAGGTTGGCCGCTGTGCGCTGGGTTTCGGAATCTTGGCCGATTCCAAGCGTTTGGAGGCGGGCTTCGAGGCTTTCGACATATTTCTGCCGCTCCGGGGTGTAAAACGGCAAGGGTGGCGAGTCGGGTGGTGGTGTGGGCAGCCGGTCAATCTCCTCGGGCAGAGATTTAAAGTGGTGTTTCAGCGTCAACCAAGAGTAGAAATCGGCTGTTTCCTGGCGGATTTTGTCCATCTCCCAAGTGCTGACCCAGAGGATTTTGATGAAGGGCACATCGCGAAAAAAAGACTCGCGCTCCATGTTGAGCGAGGGCAGGAACTCGTTTTCCTTTGTGGTCATTTCTACCAATAGCGTGCCTTCAAGACCGGAAATGTGGACGACATGGAGGGTGTGCGGTTCAACCTCTCCTTGGTTTTGGAGCTCGTATTCTTCCCATGCCTTTTCCACAGCGGGTTGCTCACGCAGAGAGGTGTGCAGGTTGAACAGGCGTTGCCCGGTGAAATCAATGTACAAATGTTGGTATTCCGGCAGCAATTCAGCCACGCGATGCTGGAGGCGGCGGAGTTGGCGGGGCGTTTCGTAGGAAAAGAGCGCGACGGCAATGGTTGTGCCGCCTTCAAGCGCAA
>JBBQSW010000329.1:0-4657 GCA_038213575.1 Chitinophagales bacterium
ATGTAATTCTAAGCAAAGAACCCATTAAAAGGCCAGTATAAGTATGTGGAGGAGGAGGAGTCTTTTTAACAGCCCTCTGCCCTAACATCAGTAAATCTCCATTAGATAACATTTTTAAATTTAGAATAGAGTTTGAAGCGCTAAAATCTCCATAAGACTTTTCGTTCACGATATTATAACTACTGTCGCGCTCTATGAGTTTCAATTTGCCCTCAAACACATTAACTGGTGGCTCAAACCGTCCTTCTGTGGTTGCGTAAATCCAGCCACCCTGTTCAGTTCTTTGCATACCATAAGTTACTCCCCTATCAGTAACGCTTGGCTGACTCTGCCAAGAGGATTTCAAGGTACCCAAACTGTCTATTATATAAAAATTACTAGTGTTTGGGACTAATTGGGGTATCATAGGAATGGTAGTGGTCGCGCCGCCAATCACATACTCATTGTCATTTACTTTAACAATACTTCCGTAAAAGTTTTCCCTTGTAGGATGCCCATAAGATTTTTCCCAGAGTTTGCTGCCCTCTTTGTCCGTTTTCATGAGAAAAATATCATTATGGTAATTATTTTTTTGCTTGTTTCCAAGAATGAAAAAACCATCGGAGACTTCAACAATCTCAATATAATAATCCTGGAGGATATCATCAGGATACTCTACAATCTTTTTAACGGAGCCATCTATATTGTACAGAATGAGAAAGCCAAATATTCTTTCAAATATCCCTCCGATTCCGGCATACCCTTCATTGTTCGCAAGCTTGATGAAACTATTTGGAAATACTCTCACTACATTGTCTTCCATTGGGTCATTATAGACCGTGTATTGTAAGAGATTGCCGGAAGTATCAAATTGAGAAAACAACAGCCCAAAAGTAGGTTGAGTATTTTCACGTATTGCTCCAAAAATCGTAACAGTATCATTCGACAATACTATGCTTCCCCAACCAATTGCAAGTTGACCAAAATCGTGCGGATGGCTAAACCCGACCTGTGCGCCAACCTTTTGGCTAAAAAGCGCAACATAAAAAAAAACTATCAGCAAACGCATATCAAATAGGAATACCCATAGACTGCCTATGGGACAACCTATGGGCGAGTGAAACAAAACTGGTTACTTGTTCAGCAGGATTTTTCCGCTGATAGACAGACCTTCTGAGAAGTACTGATAGTAGTAGATACCGGATGCGGCATTGCCTGTCTGCCAAATAAGGCTATTGCTTGCTTGAAAATCGGTGAAGGCTGTCACTATGCGTCCATTTACGTCAAATATCTGCAAAACGGCGTTTGCAGCTGAGTTGGGCATAATGAACATGACATGATCACTTGCGGGATTGGGCTGTACCTGTAAAATGCCCGAAAAAGCGGCCTTCCTTTGTGCAGCCTCTCTTTCTTCGCCCCCTTCACCGTATTTGATGTAATCTGGTGCGAAGTGCCACCCGTGTTGGGTAAGTAAACGCCTTGCCCAGCCTCTTGCCCAGCCATCGACACCAAATGCAATTGGTTGGATAATTTGCAGAGCTTCCTCGCTCAGGTTGTTCGGGGCTTGTCCGGCAATCGCATTGCTAATGGTCTTGAAATCGGTAATATCCGCTTGCTTTTCTGCCGAGAGGTGGTGCTTGGCGGCCATTGCATTTAGCACATTGTTTGCCTGCTGTGTCGAGCCGGATGCCAGATAATGATTGGCCAGCCAAAGGTCTCCTTCTACACTGTTCATGTTCGCCACCCAAGTGCGGAGGCTGTCGGTATGGTAGTGTGCGGTGTCGTACATGATGTGCAAGGCAACCATGTATGCATTCTTGTCCATTGTGCGCTGATAATAGGCGCGGGCAACCTTTTGTTGCTCTGTTGGACTTGTGCCGACATTTGCATTAAGGGCCACCAAACTGGCCTTTTTGGCGTAATAATCCGCTTTTATACCGTCCAATTCTCCATCCGTCTTGCATGGAGGCTCGCAAAAGGATTGTGCGCAGCCATTGCCTTGTGCATCCTCTTCTAGTACTGCCCCCTGCGTAACCATTGGTTCATGGTTAGCGCTCAATTGATCGAAGTAATATGTGATGCCCGTGCCGGAGTTGGAAAAATCAACACCTGTATAGGAGAAGCGATTGCCTGCTGCACCATAGTCAAATTGTCCATTCGGTTGGAGTATTTCAAGACCTTGCTCTTCTCTTATCAAGCCATTTGGCACTGAAAAGTCTATGCCGATACCATTAACGACATTGAAATTTCGATTGCAGTCATAATAAAGCCCTCTAATGATATTGTCATCAAATGGATCGGTTGGATCGTCGATATAAGCATTTTGATCGTTGGCAAGGTTTCCGATATCCAAGCCTGTATATGTATTACGGCGAATTTCTTTGTGCTGGTCTCCAGTGTTGAGGCAAATACTGCCGATCGTGGTTATCCCATCGGTATTTGCATTGTCAAAAAACTCGTTCTCCTCACAAGTAAAGCCCGTCACATCTGTCTCGAATATTATCCCAATTTGATCTCCTTGTGTTGGAATTATAGAAGGCAGATTACCTAAACTAAAATTATTGAAAAGAACGGTTGCTCCGTCCACCGACCAGTTTCGGATGCCTACAAAATTGCGGTCGAAGTTCGTTTGTCGAACGATGTAAGGGCGATTGACCGCGCTCGTCTGTGCCTGAATGGCATAGCCCAATCCACTGAACCCGGAAAACGTGAAGGAGCTGGGCGGGTATACAATACCGTCGGGACTGCTGGTTACTGTAAAGCCTGCATCCACGGATTGAATGCCATAGCCCCAATCATCAATGGAGTTGCCCTCAATAGCACGCTGGTTTGCAAAAGACGTGCCTGAAATATTCACACCGTTCACACCAGACATATAAATAAAGGTATTGAATGGTTCTGTGTGAGGATAGGACTCGTCAGTCACAAAAGCACAGCGTGTGAACGAACCCAAGTAATTTCTGGGCTTTCCCAGTTGACCAGTCGGAAAAGGGAATGGCCATTTATTGAGATAATCGGCAAAGTCAACCCCGTTTATGTTGTTTCTAAACGTTGTGCCGTTACAATTGATTTGACCACCTGCTAAAGCGGTGGTAGGGCCGTATAGTTTCACTGCGGTTTGGGCATTTTCAATAACTCCCCCTGTCAATCCTTCCAAACGACCTTGGGCCCTCACGCCGTTCACAACGTATTGCGATTGATTGGGCAGACTGCCCCATACCTCTACGCCTTTCCAAGTCTGTGAGCAACCCATACTTGTCAAAGTTCCGCTTAAACGCATGCGGGCATTTGGTCTAATAACTACACGGGCAGATTCGTGAAAACGCACTTGTACGCCTGCATCTATGGTCAAAGTCACTCCACTTAATATCTGCAAGTATCCTCGAATTAAAAAATCGCCGTTGTTTGGTGTATTAGCTGTTGTCCAAGTAATATCTGTTGCGATTGTTACATCTGTTAAATCTGGAACAACAATGCAATCTTGCAGAATCTGAGACAAGAAAATTATTTGACGCATTCGTTCGCCTTGACCAAGGGTGAAACCATTTAAACATATTAAACTTTGGTTTCCAGACATTATATTATCAATCAAGGGTTGATATAATTCATTATTAGTATCATATTTTTCGTTATTTGTTGGGTTATTGGACATGCAAATTGAAACTAGATTGGGATTCCAAACAAGCCCTCCAGCACAGGGCGGATTTACGGTAAAAGCTTGATACCAATATTTGGGGTCAGCTGGGGTATCAGTAACATAATCCCCACACACATCACTATTAGTACCGTTGACTAATTCGCAACATTGGTTTGGGTCCGCTCCTCCTACATTACAAGAAAATCCTCCTTCTGGAATTGTTCCATGAAAAGTATGCTCTAATCCAAGGCAATGACCTACTTCGTGTGAAAAAATAGCAGTCTCGATTGGATTTAACGGTGCACCTTGTCCTATGGGCCAGATGCCACTTATCCAAAGTTTATTGCCAGGTATGTTGTTGGCATACCCACCTGCGGCATTGCTTACTTCCGGAGGGCCAAAAAACATATTAATACCATTATCATGCTGGTAAAGAGGGTTATTCCATAAATCACAGTAGATATAGAAATCAAAGTAATCCGTTTCCGAGACTGGTATATCAATTACCTCACATTCCCTAACAAAAAAAATGTTGTATGGAGAGAAGTCAGCATCTAACATTGCAAATGCATTGCGAATGGCTTCATCCGTTTGTCCTCCAGACCCATCCATTTGCCGAATAACATGTACATAGACCCTAATGTAAATAGGCCCATCAGGTGAAGCATTTTGCCCCGTTAATGGTCCTATTGAACCACTTCCTATGGTATTACAGAAACTTTGAGCATTTAAGTGAAAAAAATTGACCACCAATGCAATCGTTACAAGAAAGATTCCTTGTAAAAAGTTCGACTTATTCATATGTGAAAATTTAGAAATGATGGAATCAAATTTGAGAATGTCAAGTTAGGGGTTTCCAAATTAGAAATCTCCCGACGGCACATATTTCGTTGATTGTCAATTATTTAAAAAAACGTATTTTCGATGTTAGCCAAGGTTTTCTACAGTCTTTTATCGTATCCCAGTTGGTGCTAACGTGGGCTTCCCCGACGTGCCGCCGCTTAGGAGGAATGGTCGGGGAAGCGGTGTTGGCACATTTTT
>JBBQSW010000330.1:0-4636 GCA_038213575.1 Chitinophagales bacterium
AAATTCTCCCTGGGTCTTTTTGAAGACCCCTTCCGCTATCTGAATCAAAAACGCCACGATGAGACCTTGGAAAAACCAGCATACCGTGAAGTTGCTCGCGAAGCTGCCGCTAAAAGCATGGTGTTGCTAAAAAACGATGGAGGCCTTTTGCCCCTCACCGAAAGCAGCCGATTCAAAAAAATTGCCATCATCGGACCCTATTCTGACAGCAAAGGAAACAAGGACTACCTGAGTTTTTGGACGCTGGGCTTAGGAATGCGGGAATATGATTCAACCAAAGTCGTCCGTCCGGCTCAAGCGCTCAAACCCGAACTCGAAAAACTAGGCTTCGAGGTAACCGTGACTGAAATATGTCTGGATGCTACCTGCACGGAAAAGGATTATTCCCTGGCCATCAATGCCGCCCGCGCAGCTGATATGGTCGTGGTATGTGTGGGGGAACGTGGCATTGATTGTGGAGAAAGCCGTTCGGTGACGAGCCTTGAACTACCAAGAAAACAAGACCTGATTCTGAGTATTCTGGGCCGATTGAGCAAACCCACGGTGATGGTGCTGTTCAACAGTCGCCCGCTGGTGTTCGATTGGGCCAGTCAAAATATCCCGGCCATTCTGGTGGCCTGGCAGCCCGGATTTGAAACTGGAAATGCCCTTGCGGATGTGCTCACGGGTAAAGTGAACCCATCGGGCAAGCTCCCGGTCACCTTCCCACGCTCACTGGGTCAGGTACCGATTTATTACAATCACCTCAATACGGGTCGCCCGCAACAGCAACAAGGTCAGATGTGGACGAGTGGGTACCTGGATTCACCTACCTCCCCTGCTTATCCTTTTGGTTTTGGATTGAGTTACACAAAGTACTCGTATTCAAACTTTAAACTCAACAAATCGCAGTACAAAATGGGTGAAACGGTGGAGGTTTCCATCACGGTGACCAACACTGGCGACCAGGCAGGAGAGGAGATCGTGCAATGTTACACGCGCGATTTGGCTGCGGACATTGCCCGCCCGGTGAAGGAGTTGAAAGGTTTTGAAAAAATCAAACTCAACGCTGGAGAAAGCCGTGTGGTAACGTTTCGACTTACGGAAAAAGATCTTTCCTACTGGAACAACGAATTGAAATGGAAAGCCGATCCTGGTAAATTCAAGGTTTTTGTGGGCGGTAATTCTAGGGATGTGAAGGAGGGGGAGTTTGAGTTGGTACGCTGAACCTTCTTACAAGAGGCAGGAAATTGCATTTGCCCGCTGGTTTTGTTTTGCTGTGACACTCGATTTGTTTAAATTTGTTCAAAATTTAAAAAGCATGATTGCAACATTGCCCGAAGTCAGCGAGCGACTTTTCACAGTCCGAGAATGGTTGGATTTTGAAAAGACTGCCGAACAGCGACATGAATTTTATTTTGGAAAACTAATCCTAATGGCGGGAGAAGCAAAACGCGCAAACATTATTGCCGGAAATATTAAAAAAGTAGTAGACGATCCTCTATATGCCAAAGGGTTTCAAATCTTTGATCACGACGTAAAAGCTGAAGTCTTACCTGACGGCATCTACCGCTACCCTGACTTGGTTGCAGCACCTATCGTGGATGACGAAGACGATTACATTGTAAAACACCCGGTTTTTATGGCAGAAGTGGCTTCTGAAGGTTCTGGCCACCTGGATCGAGTGCGAAAGCGCAAAGAATATCTCAGAATTGACAGCCTTTGGTATCACCTTATTGCTGACCAAGATGAGATGCTTCTTGAACTTCATGTTCGTGGAGAAGATGGCCGTTGGGAGCCGCCACAGTATTTTACTGAACCGGATGATATGGTTTCGTTGCCCCGTTTTGAGGTGACTTTTAAAGTAGTGGATGTGTACCAGCGGGTAAAAATAGAGGCTTAGATATCCTTTTTTCGCTTCCTAAAAAACAACCAATACGCTAAAAGCCCCGCCGCAATCACCACCAATCCCGCCAGGGCTTTTTCCCAGCTGCCCACAATATTGAAGCAGACAAACCAGGCGCAAATGCCTACAAAAACAATCGGGGTGAGCGGGTATAGCGTGGTTTTGTAACTGCGCTCCGCATCTGGACGTTTTTTACGGAATACAAAAATGGTCGTGCCCACCAGCATCAACCCGATCCAATCGAGGAAGGTGACGTACTCGATCAAATCGTTAAAAGTACCCCAGAAAAATAGCAGGAACAAGGCCCAGCCGCTCTGGATGAGCATCGCCCAAACGGGCGTGCGCCATTTGGGGTGAATCTCGGCCAGTTTGGCAAAGAAAACGCCGTCTTTGGCCATGGCATAATACATTCTGGGCGAAGTGACGGCGTAAATACCAATACTTCCAAAGGTGCTGAGTGCTATCAGGAGTGCCATCAATGTGCCGCCCCAGGGTGTGACTGTATTCATGGCATCAGCAGCAACGGTCTTGGAATAGGCAATTTGTTCTACGGGGAGCAGGCGCATGTAGGCCACGTTTGCCAGCACATATACGAGCGTGATAACAATAGCACCCAGAATCATGGCACGAGGTACAGTTCGCTGTGGGTCTTTGGTTTCGCCCGCCATGTAAGAAGCGTGTTGCCAGCCACCAAAACTCCAAAGTACTCCGATGAAACCGAGTGCGAATGCGCTCATCAGGTTGTCGGGTGGGGTGTTGGCAAAACTACTGGTGGCATTGGCGGCCTCGGCTTGTGGATTGGCAAAAAACCAGCCTGCACCGATGATCATCGCCAAACCCACCAGTTTCGCCCCGCCAAATAAATTGGCAATCCACTCCCCGATTTTCACCCCAAAAAGGTTGACAATGGTGAGAAATAGGATGATTCCTGCCGCCAGCGGCAATTCCCAAACACTGTCTCGTCCCGTGCCGTACAGGTAGCACAAATGCTCCGAACACACCAATGCCAGCGCGGCAATGGCACCAGCGGTGCTGCAAAAAAGGATAAACCAGCCATAAAGGAATCCGACCAAGTCGCCATAAGCCTCTCGCAAGTAGACATAAAGTCCGCCTGCACCTGGGAACATCCCACCCATTTCGGCGAAAGTGAGCGCGCCGGCCAGGGCTACCACGCCACCTAATACCCACAGCCCAATGACGTATTCTGGTAAATGGACTTGGACGGCAACGTTGCCCGGAGTTCGGAAAATGCCACTGCCAATGGTACAGCCGATGGCGATCATGGTGAGACTGTAAAGCGAAAGCGAGCGGCGGAGTTCGGACATCGTGATTAGTGGATTGGTGATTGGTCTATTGGTAAATTAGGCTCACATCTTGGGGCTTGAATTGAATATAACTAGAAAAATCATCGCCAATTTCATCTCCTCAGAAATGACGGGGTCGAGATTATCTTCAATCGCCCAGTCTCGCGGGTCGCGGGTACGGAGTGTGTAGAGGTAAAAATTTCCGTAAGTATCATCCTGCACCAGCCACTCATCCAGTTGGTTGGTCCATTTGCTTTTGATGTTAAGGGTAATGGAGTTGTCAGACACTCGCCATTCTTTGAAATCACCGTTCCAACTCGTGCGCATGGTTATTATAGTGCCCGTGTAGGTGCGGAGTTCCCATTGTTGGGGGTCATCTTTCCATTTTTGGCGAATGGTGCCACGTTGTCCACCCAGTTCAAAATCCCATTCGGACCAGTCGTCACGAACGTTGAGCCAGCGGAGTTTGAGTTCACCGTACCTCTCCTCTTCCGTCTCCTCGCCTTCTTCCAGATCGGCTTGCCGGAGCGTGGAATAAATTTCCCATTCCACAAAAGAATCCTGCCAACGGCAACCAATGGTCGTCATGACGGGTGTTTGCGCGGAAGCGTTGACCAGAAAACAAAAGGACAAAAATGCCCAGAGCCAAAAGCGAAAGGCAGCCATTTTTAGATATTTAGTATAAAACAACAACGCCGCCAACACGCCAGAAGCGATAGTGGGCGGCGTTGCCAGGTCAGAAAACCGTGCTAGCAGAAGACTTAAACATAGTGTTTAAAATGGTAAGTCATCGGTGCTGACAGGGGGCGCTTCCGAGTAATTTGGGAATGGGTCAGCGGGGAAATTTTCGCCGGCCGGGGCTACTTTGGCACGACTAGAGGCTTGAGGCTGGGCACTTGTGCTTTCACCACCGCCTACTTCCATACGCCATGCGTTGAGGTTGGTCATATATTTTCCGTTCCATTCGCGTCCGCGCAGATCAAACGATACGCGCACTTGGTCTCCTTCGTTGAAGTTGTCCAAAATGCCGCAGCGATCTTGCACAGCCTGAAACTTGATGAGTTGGGGATAATTGCCGTCAGGAATTTCGAGCACGAACTCGCGCGCTGCGAAATTGGCAGATTTTTGTTCGGTCGGGAAGACGCGGTGGAGTTTGCCTTCTACTTCAAAAGCCATTGTCAGTCAAATTATTGAGTGTAAAAATGCTAGTATTGAGACGCAAAAATGCACACAAATATTGAAAACTCGGAGATAGCTTGGAAATTGCCCCCCTCGGACTTTCGGCAAGTGCTGCATCCGGCGAGTCTAGTGGCAGGGGCACGAAGTCTTTGACGGTTTGTTCGACTCTTTTGAACTGATACTTTGTTGCGCCTCAGTCATGGAGAGCCCGCTACAATCCTTCGTCGCGCCTAGTCTCATCTCAAAATAATCTGACCAAACTATCAAA
>JBBQSW010000331.1:0-4575 GCA_038213575.1 Chitinophagales bacterium
GGTTTCCTTTAGAGGGCGCCACAGAAATGTTCGGAATGTCCTGAAAATCGGACGCTATAATTTCTACGGCCATGTTTCCGGTATTGGGAATCTGGAGCGAGGTAGCGAATTTGGCCACATCTGGTGCGCCTGCTTCGAGCAAGGGAGTCCCTTTTTCAAAGCTGACGACAAACGCCTGACCTTTTGGGGTGGTTACGGGCGTTTTTTCGATGCCGCTGAGGCTCAGGTTGAGCGTTGTTTCAGTAGCCGATTTGGACAACACGGTAACGCGTGTCTGACTGAACAATACGGTCATCGGCAGACAGCAGAGCAGGATAGTGAAGAAATTTTTCATTAGAGGCATAGTACAATTGAAAAGAAGTTTTTTTTGAAAATTTAAGTAAGGTTAGGTGGAACACGGATGACTAACAAACAATTATGCCAACTTCGGATAACCTCCCCTTCAGGGCAATGTCGTTGACTTAAGGAATCAAACCCACGGAGTGGTTGAATTTAAATAGCCGCCGATGGAATCGGTGGTAGTTGATAATAGACCAGGCAACCCCGATAGAGGTTGAATATAAATGCGTTACCAAGACATTCAACCCCTATCGGGGTTGTAAAAACGCAACATTTATTTCCACCGATTCCATCGGCGGCTATTTAAATTCAACCCTTTCAGGGTTGTGGCGCTTAAGTCAACGACATTGCCCTTCATGGTTAAGGGTTGCGAACCAAACCTATTTCTGCACCAATATCTTTTGTAACCTATTCCCATTCTGCAAAAAATACACCCCATCGGGCCACTCCCCCACCCTAATCTGTTCTTGGCCGAATGCCGGAACCGTGCCCTGCCACATCCATTGTCCTTTCGTGTCAAATACCCTGAACGTCGAGCGCGTTGACTGCTTGTTCTCCAGAAATACATAGTCGTTCGAAGGATTCGGGTAGACCCGCAAATCAGTTGCTTCTTGATCCTGGGTACTCAGCGTTCCGGGTGTGTGCAGGCTGTAAAAAACATCCACGAAATTGCCTTCGTTGCCTTCTTCATATACGCGAAACCATATCCAGGTTGCTCCAGCATTTTCACCAGGCTGTACGATCAATTTCAGGTAAGGTTGAATGGTGTCGTAAACGGTGCTCATCAATCCATTGGAAGGAATACCGATATAGCATAAACCGTAATCGCAGAGGTCTGCATCCCAGGTCTCGGGAAGATTCGACTCCACCAGTCGCCAGTGCAGTTGCAAGCTGTCGCCACTGGGGTTGTCAAAATAAATATAGCACTCGTTGGCTTGGTTGAACTGGATTTCCTTCTGGAACAAAGGATCGGGAACGGCACTGAATGTTTGCGCAAACAAGTTGTTTGCCAAACATATACACAGGAGAATAAGGCAACGCATTCGCATTCTAGATAAAAAACCGGAAATTTTCTTTTCCGGAAGCGCGTCAAAGATAGCACGGACAAGCAGAGCATGTCCACTTCAGCAATGATAATTTTGGCGCAAATGGACAAAAATGCGAATTCTAAGCCTAAAAAAATCCCTGCCAAGCGCAACGCTCGACAGGGATTAATAAGAACTCTATCTATTTTCACTCACAGCATATCATCATCCGAGTGGATGACTAAAATAGGAATGTCACAACTGGCGAGCACCTCATTTGTGACACTCTTGTGCAAGATATTGTCCCAGAATGCGCGATGATGCGTCACAAAAACCATCAGATCAATTCGATGGTAAAAAGCATATTCGTAAAGCGCACCCACGATGTCGTCGCTCACCATTTTGCTAAAAATGAAGGGTTTGCTATAGTCAGCGTCGCCAAAACTTGCTTCAAAGCGCTCGCGTTGTTTGTCAAGATCCCTTTCCCCGCCTGGCCCTACATGCACAAAATGGATTTGCCCCTCAAAACGTTTGGCAAACGAAACGGTTTGCTGTACTGACAAGGGGTTGAGCGAATCAAAATCACTGGCATACAAAACATTTTCAAAACCATTGAATTCAGCTTCTTTCGAGACAAACAATACAGGACAGTGGGCACTTCTTGACACTTCGATGCTAACCGAGCCAAAGAGTTTTTTTCCCAGCCCTCCGCGGCCCGTCGCCCCCATTACGAGTAGATCCGTACGCTTCGAATATTCCGTGAGCGCAACATCCGGCGCACCATAAATCACTTTTGAGGCAATATGCGGCTGGGCGTTTTTAGATTCCGCAAGGTCGCTTGGTTCCCCGGCAAGTCGGGTCGGCGGTTTATAGTCCACCCCAATCGCGCCCATGGTTTCGCTGATAAAAGTATCCAACTCGGACTGCATCGTTTTGGTGTAGCTCGACAAAAAGCCCGATGCAGAAGGCACGGTGCCTTCAAAAATACTGTCCATCGCATACACGATTTCCAGGTTGCTATCCATTTTGTGCGCAATTTTCCAAGCAAACCCAAGTGCATTTGCGGAAATATCGCTCATGTCAACCGCTACACTCAGGGTGCGCAGTTGGAACAGCTTGCTATTGAATAGATCTTTGTTTTTCATAAGTCGTGCGATTTCAGCAACTTCTGGTACAAAGCCTTGCAATATAACCTTACCTTCTAACATGAGCGCAGGCAGAACGCTCACGCCATAAGCCTGCATGGCTATGGGGTCTGCAATTTCCAACACCTTGCCCTCTATTCCGATGGATGCCAATGCCAAACGAACTCGATCTGCCAATAGTCGCGACGACACGTCGTGTGCTCCAAATATCTTGATGTGGATTTTGCCACAGCCTTCACAATTGCCCTTGCAAGCAGCGGAATCAGCCGAAGCAATGATCGCTATTTCTTTCATGGTTAATCGTTGTTTTCATATACTAAACTTGAGTCAGCAGGCACTTGCTTAGCTAAAGCAGCCATAATGTCATAAGGTGTGAGGATGCCTACCAATTCCCCATCTTCTACGACTGGCAAGGCGTGGAAACGGTTGATCATAAAAACTTCCAGCGCAACATTAATGCGGTCGTCGGGTGCAACTTTGCCCAAACGTTTCACCATGATTTCTTTTACCAGTGTGCGCTCCAGACGCAATTCATTTACATACTTGTCCTCTTCAAAATGTGAAGCACCGCCCATGAAATATTCAAAGTCAGAACGGCTGACAATCCCCACGATCTCGCGAAAATGCACTACAGGAATATGGTGAAACTTATGAGCATCAAATATTTCTTTGACTTTGGCGAGGTTTTCTTCTGGAGCGACCGTAATCAAGTGTTTGTGATCGGTCATAAGGGAGGAGATAGGAGCAAAGATGTTCATAATCAAAAAAATTTATTTTTCAGTTGAATGATGGTACAAAGGTGCCCGTTCTGCTGATTTGGCGATGATGACGCAGGTTAGTGAATCTATTGATTGAAATCAGCAGGTGAAATGAGGAAGGTTTCTAACTTTGCTTTGAAATGAAAAAGATCCTTATCATCGAAGACAATTCGGATGTCCGCGAAAACCTCGCCGAGATTCTGACCTTAAGCGGTTACGAAGCCTTCATTGCCGAAAACGGCAAAATTGGCGCAGCAAAAGCGCAGGCAGAACCACCTGACCTCATTTTGTGCGATATAATGATGCCCGAGCTAGACGGCTATGGGGTGTTGCACATTTTGAGTCGGCAATCAAGTACTGCTGACATCCCATTCATCTTCCTTACGGCAAAAGCTGAAAAGGAGGATTTTCGTCGGGGCATGTCGCTGGGTGCCGACGACTACATTACCAAGCCGTTTGACGATGTTGTGCTGCTTCAAACCATCGAAAACCGTTTGAAAAAAAGTGAGCGGTTGCGCGTCGCGTCCGAACATTCAAACAATTCGCTTGAACACTTCATTGATGAAGCACGTGCGATGGAAGCCATCAAACACCTTTCTGAAAATCGCGAGGTGCGGCACTTTAAGAAGAAAGACGTCGTATTCCGCGAAGGTGACCACCCTCGCTGGCTTTACTTTGTGGAAGCCGGCAAGGTCAAGGTTTTCAAAACCAGCGAGGATGGTCGCGAACTCATCGTAAAAGTGGCACAAACTGGCGATTTTCTGGGCTTTTTGGCTCTTTTCAAAGAAGATGCCTACCCGGAAAGTGCTGCCGCCCTGGAGGATTGCAGCATCAAATTGGTGCCAAAACAGGACTTTGCTGCCCTCGTTTTTGGCAACCGCGACGTAAATGCCCGTTTTATCAAAATGCTTGCAGGCCATATTGCCGAACGAGAGCAACAACTCATAGAACTGGCCTACAACTCCGTGCGCAAGCGGGTCGCTACCGCGCTCACGCACCTGTGCGACCAAAGTGGGCCAATTATCCAACTCCTTCGGGAAGACCTCGCTGCCCTTGCGGGCACTGCCAAAGAAACGCTCATCCGTACCCTCACCGACTTCAAAAACGAAAATATGGTCGAAATCAAAGACGGGGTTGTGACGGTACTGAAACTGGAAAAACTTCGGGAAATGCCGAATTGAGTTGGTGGATTGGTGATAAGTGTTTAGTGTTTAGTGTTTAGTGTTTAGTGTTTAGTGTTTAGTGTTTAGTGTTTAGTGTTTAGTGTTTAGGTTAGAGTGCTGAGAGCTGTGTCAGAAGAGATCATTC
>JBBQSW010000332.1:0-4526 GCA_038213575.1 Chitinophagales bacterium
TGGACATTAGACGATGGATGTTAGGCTTTGGAAATTAGAAGTTGAACTGTTTAAGGTCAGCTGTTCAAAGTCTAATGTTCAGTAATCCAACTTTAAAAATTAGGACACACTACCCGGGAGCGCTTTTCTCCTGGATGAAAATAAGTGAGCGACACTTCGAAGGCGCCGCGAGAATTGTTGGCCTGTGTGAGCGACGAAACCGTAATATCGTAACTCAGTCCCAACATCCAACGGTTGAGTTCGAGCATTCCGACCACCGTGACAGCATCCGCTTGAAGGCCCTTTTGAAGCTTGTTGACAACTCTCGCCCAAGCACCTGCGCGGAGGGCGATTTCGTTGAAATCGTTGTTGGAGTATCGGATGTTGAGGCCCAAATCGGTCTCAAAGGCGGGGCCTTGACTCATCACCAATGCACTCGGGAGGAGGCTAAACGTCTCATTTATGGGAAATTGTGCACCAACATGTCCCGTCACGCGAGTATAAAGCGTCTCGTTGTCATCAGCAGCAAGCGAGATTTTAGGTTTGTTCAAGTGATGCATGGCACCCCCCAGATAGAAAAATCCCTCATTTTCAAAAACAGCGTACCAGAGTAAACCAGCATTGAAGTCGAGATAACTTTTGGAGTCTGCATTTGCGTTGGGTTCGTTGTTGGAAAGATTTGTGTTGGGCGTTTCGCTTGAGGCATCAAATTGGCGGCTGAACCAGAGGCGACCCCAGTCAATTGAATTTTGTCCAAAACCAAGTTGTGCTCCAGCAGAAAGATAATGGTCGGCTTGGCGGCGGCCACCAGAGAGTTGCTTTAGAAAAGCTCCCCCGAGGTGCACTTTGTCCTGTGAAAACCGAGCAGTACCCGCTTCGTCGTGCATTGCACCAATACCAAAAGATGCATAATCGTCGCCGTAACCGACTTGTAATCTGTGTTCAAAAGCTGCGGCATAAGTGCGGAAGGGTACTGGAGCAGTAATACTGCCCCATTGGTCGCGGTAGTTGAGCGTAGCGCGCCATTTTCCATTGAACACACCGTTGAGCGCGGGGTTCAGGTTCCAGGGTGAAGCATAGTATTGGGAAAAACGGGGGTCTTGGGCTTGTGTTTCCTGCAAAAAGCAGGAAAAAAACAGGACTGCGAAAAAAATCGGTTTGGAAAATTGACTCATGATTAATTCAGTCTGGATGGTTACAATTGATTTTGAAACACAAAAGTAGTTTTCCCTTTCAAAAACCCGCCGTTCCCTCCATATATCTTTCTGGCTATTTTTCTTTGACAGCCAAATAGGCCCTCAACCCGCGCAACATTCTCAACCCGCTCAACCCCCTCAACCCCCTCAACCCTCTCAACCCCCTCAACATTCTCAACCCAAAACATTGCCTCAACATTCCCTACCTTGCGCCCGCTTTTTGAACAAGAAAACACCATGGCAAAATCAGGCAAGCCCGCTCCAAAAACCCGTTCCCAGTCCGCTGCTGGCAGTCAACCAATCCGTGCGACTCTCAAACCAAGCACCCCGGCTAAAAATTGGCTCGAACGCCCCGCTCTTCCAGAAACAGACCCGATGCTGAAAAAGGTTTTTTGGGGCTTGGCGGGGCTCGGTTTGATTCTATTGGTCGCACTTTCACTTGGTTCAGGTATCAATGCGGACGATAAGTTTCAGGTGGATTATTCCCAAAAACTCGTCAATTATTACGGCACCTTTGGCAAGGATACCACCGCGCTCAACATTCCTGATGGCAACATGCATCTCTACGGCGGATTCTTCGAGATAGTCACCGGCTTTGCCAACAAAACCCTTGGATATCAACCCACAGAACTTGCCTACCACAATATCCGCCATGCTTCAAGTGCGGTGCTGGGTTGGGTAGCTATGCTTTGCGCTGCGTTGTTTGCCGGTTTGGTGGGTGGGCAACGTGCAGGCATTATCACCTTGGTTATCATGCTGGTTTCCCCACGCTTTGTGGGCGATTCTTTGATGAACCCAAAGGATATTCCCTTTGCAGCGGGCTATATCATGGCCATTTACAACATGGTGGCAGTGTTAGACCGAATGCCCAATCCTCGTCGCTGGAACCTCATAGGGTTGGCCGTAGGGCTTGGCATCGCCTTGGGTATCCGGGCAGGTGGCTTGCTTTCGTTTGGGATTTTTGGATTGTTTGCGGGGCTGCATTTTTTACTGACAAACGGTGGTTTGAAGGCGTTTACAGATAGTCAAAGTTTAAAAAAATATGCTCTGATTACGCTTGGAGTTGCAGCAGTCGGTTTTGTTTTCGCGCTGCTTTTTTGGCCTTATGCCATGCAGGCACCATTGAAAAACCCGTTTTTGGCACTTTCCAAATTCTCTGATTTGGAGGTGAAAATCAGGGTACTGTTTGAAGGCGTAAATATGATGTCGGACAAAACCCCTTGGAATTACGCCCTAAAATGGATTGTGTACACCATACCGCTCGCCGCGCTTTTAGGGTTTGTGGGAGCCATCATTTTGTTGCCGCGTATGTTGCGCCGATTGAATCCATTATGGGTGTTTTTGGCCTTTTTTGCTGCTGTTTTCCCCATTTTTTATGTGATATACAAAAACTCAGTCATTCACGATGGATGGCGGCATTTAACATTTGCCTATCCGCCAATGGTGGTTTGTGCTGCCTTGTTTTGGAATGAATTAGTCCAAATATTTTCTGAAAAAAAATACGCGCAGTGGGCAGTTTATGGGGCTATTGGGGTGCTTTCAGCAGATTCTGCTGCCTTTATCGCAATGAATCCGAAAATACCATATATCTATTTCAATCCCGTGGTGGGTGGCACGGCGGGTGCTTATGGTAAATTCGAGACCGACTACTGGGGTGTCAGTACCCGGCAGGGCATCGAATGGCTCGAAAGCCAAGGCATTCTTAAGCCTGATATGCCTGAAATGGTAGTGATCGCCACTAATATGTTCTATTCGACCAAACAACTCACGGCCAAATACGGCGACAAAGTGAAGGTGAAATACCTGAAATGGGAAAAGCGCTGCGACGACGCCTGGGATTATGGGTTATATCCTACCCGCTTCCTCGACGGCAGCACTTTGCAAAAGGGACTTTGGCCGCCGGACAATGCAGTACACATCGTAAAGGCAGGCGGCGCACCGATTCTCGCGATTTTGAAAGACAATGGCCGAAATTGTACGTTTGGAATGGCAGCCAGCAAACTTGGCGACTGGCCGGGTGCTATCGAACGATTCAAAGCCGAGATCGCAAATGTACCCGACAACGAAGTAGCCTGGGTGAACCTTGCGCAAGCTTATTTGAACAACAGCCAATTGGAAGAAGCAAAGGCCGCGGCGGAAAAAACAATCGAAATTTGTCCTGACGACGCCCAAGCAAACAACCTTATTGGACTTTATTGGCTCAATAAAAATGATGCTGCAAAGGCAAAGGCTCAGTTTGAACTTTCAATCAGAAAAGAAACTTCCAATCCAGGCGCATGGTACTATTTGGGCTTGATAGCCCGAAGCCAAGGCGACAATCAAACCGCGTTGAACAACTTGATGAAGGCCATCCAGATTTCACCGAACTTCAAGCCTGCCTACGAACTTTCGGCACAGATTTACGAGGGCATGGGCGATGGTGCCCGAGCACAACAGTTTAGGGCGGCACTGGGGCAGATGAAGTAGGACACATAGACAATTCCATGTTTGCCCTATATTTGCCAAACAAAATCCAATAAACATGGCTCTAACAAAACAAGAAGTTATCCGCCAAATCCAACAAGGGAAAGTTCAATCCGCGTTGGAAGGAATGGTCCAACTGTCAGGCTTGGCTCGGGATAAAGAGGTGCAACAGCGCTGCGTTTTGCTGCAAAGTCAGTTGTCGCAGTTGAATGCCAAATTCGGGATGGGGACTTTTGACAATAAAACCTATCAGTTGGAGCTCAACAGGATTACACAGGCTGCTTTAGAGATTGCTTATGATATGCCGACAGTTGTTCAGGCTCCACCGCAATATGCACGCCCTCAATATTCTCCAGTGAATCAACATTCTAGTTCAGCCTGGAAAACCTGGGGCATACTACTGACGGGTGCAGTTGGGGTGGTGGTGATTTTGGCGGTGATTAATTTGTCGGGGAACTCTTCGCCTGATCAGGCCACAAATGCTCAAACTTCATTCCTGAACCCGGAATCCACGACTCAAATTCAACCTACTAAAAACCAGAATGCCAGAAATCCAGACCCAGGCACTTCCAGGCCACAGCCCGTAGAGCAACCAGCAAGCAGACCTCAGGACAAATTCGCAGGTATTTGGCAAGGTGTCGTGTCTGTTAGTGACATCCCAATGGCAACGCTTTTCATCAATCTTCAGACAAACGGCCGTTATGAGAGTCAGTTGACCAATGCGTATACAAATGAAATGCTGAGTACGAGCTTGGGCACATGGTCGCTTCCAAAAGATGGATTATTAAATCTGACCTCACAGGATGGCGAAAAGGAGACCTATACCGTAGAATGGGCCAACAATGTTGCATTTAATGCCGTCCTGATAAAAGCTTCAGATGCCTCATT
>JBBQSW010000333.1:0-4513 GCA_038213575.1 Chitinophagales bacterium
CCAACTTGTGCCGTGCTGCCGCCTTCTGCATGAATGGCGCGTGCCACTTTTTCAAGCATGATTTCGGTGATGTCCATCATCCAGTTGTAGTCCTTGTAGGCCACATAGAATTCGAGCGCCGTGAACTCCGGATTGTGGGTGCGGTCCATGCCTTCGTTGCGAAACATTTTGGCAAATTCATACACCCCGTCGAAGCCCGCCACAATAAGCCGTTTTAAGTACAACTCATTGGCAATCCGCAGGTAAAGCTTCATGTCCAACGTATTGTGGTGGGTAGTGAATGGTCGTGCTGCTGCCCCTCCGTGAATCGGCTGGAGGATGGGGGTTTCTACTTCCAGCAAGCCCAGTTCATCTAAATAGTTCCGCATAGTTTTTATCAATTTGGTTCTTTTGATAAAAATCTGCCGAAATTCGGTGTTCACTGTAAGGTCTACATAGCGCATCCGATAGCGCAATTCCGGGTCGGTGAATGCGTCGAAAATATTGCCTTCAGCATCCTTTTTTACCACGGGGAGGGGGCGAAGGCTTTTTGCCAAAAACTTGAATTCCTGAACATGTACGCTCACTTCGCCAGTTTTGGTTCTGAACCCAAAGCCTTTCACTCCGACATAATCGCCCAGATCGAGGAGTTTTTTGATCGCAATATCGAACAGGGGAGCGTCAGTCTCTGGGTGACTCAAGTTCACACCAACATTATTTAGGAAATCGTCCCGGCGCAGGTAAAGTTGAATCCGTCCGCTGGAATCCTGCAAATTCATGAACATCGCCTTGCCGGCCTCGCGGCTCGCCATGATGCGCCCAGCGAGTGCCACCGATTGAAAATTGAGACGGTTTTTGGTGCCGTCTTCTAAAATTTCTTCTTGATAATTGGTGGTGATGTCGTCCGCAAACGCCGTCACATCAAACATTTCGGCAGGGTAGGGGTCAATGCCGAGTTCGCGCAGTTTGGTGAGCGATTCTCGGCGGAGAAGTTCTTGTTCAGTCATATTCGCTTGAGTGATGTCCGGTTATTTCTAAAATGAGGCGCAAAAGTAGGATATGACACGGGAAAAGCCGCACCGCAGCGACATTTTGGTAACAAAAGACCGCCCGACAACGCAAGGTCATCGAACGGTCAAGTATTTGATTTTCAAAAATTTAGACACCCAGAAATTAATCCATCGTGCTTTTGTTCTTGAAATAGTAGGTCAGGGCTACACGGATCGAATTCGTGCGGATATTATGTCCTTCGGGTGCAAACGCCAGATTCTTGTAAAGGTTGCGAGCTCCCAGGTAATAACGGGCATTGAAGTTGAAACGGCCCGTTCCAGCACTGATACCGAAGGCAGGGCCAAGATCTACCCCCGAAAGCGACTCATTCAACAAAGTAACTTGGGTGGCATTCACTATGTTTTCATAATCGCCTACAAACAAGTCTTTTTGGCTGCGTTCGAGGTTGTGGAAATGACTTCCAAAAAAACCACCTGCCTGCACGCGCAGGGGCACCGATTCAATGGGTTGATAACCAGCAAACAAGCCCGCCTCAAACGAATTGTAGTGAAAATCGTAAGTGCGTACGCTGGGTTCGTTTTCAGGGTTGAAAGAAACTGCCTGGACAGTCGCGCCTTTTTGCACGAACATAATTTCAGGGTTCAGTTCAAAACGATCCCCAAAACCAAGGTGGATCGAAAAGCCCGCGGCTGGGCTCAATCGCCCAGAAGAAGTGGTGTAAAGGTCAGAGCGGAGGCTTGAATAGTTGCTGCCAAAGGTAAAGCCGATTTTGTAAGCACTTTGAGCAGTGGCAACGGTGGTGGTGGCAAAAATGGCGATGAGCGCAGCCGAGGCGAAAATTTTAATGTTCATGGATGATGGATGAATTTTAATGAAAATTCTGTGAAATGAGTTTTCGTAAAATTTTATCCGATAATCGCGAACTTTAAAATGTTGATTTAAAATTAAATTCGGTGCAAAGGTAAATTGCTCAGGTAATGCAATGCAACTGTTTTGAGGTTTTTTTTAAAATAACCTATTGACCTTTCGTGTAAACCCTAAAAAACTGCAAGGGGATGTTGCCTTCAAAAAAGGCTTTTCCAACGATGGCACCTGCACAACCGATGCTACGAAGGTCTTCCAGATCGGCTACATCGCGGACTCCGCCACTTGCAACCAATTGGATGTCAGGGAATTGGGCGATAATATCGCGGTAAAGATCAATACCTGGACCTGAGAGTTCTCCATCGCGTGCTATATCGGTCACGGTAAAATTGTTAATGCCGAGGCGCTGCATTTTGCCCAGAAAGCCAAAAATACTCACTTCGGTTTGCTCCGTCCAGCCGTGTACCGCCAATTGCTGTTCGCGCACATCCGCTCCTACCAGGAAGCGATCGGGGCCAAATTTATCCACCCAAGCGGAGAATTCGTCTTGTGCCAGCAATGCCACGCTGCCCACTGAAAAGAACATGGCACCGGCATCCCATACCTGTTTCAGCGATGGAATGCTCCGCAATCCGCCTCCATAGTCTATTTCGAGGCGCGTACGGGCTGCTACTTCGGCCAGAATGTGGAGGTTGGCGGGTTGCCCTGTCCTTGCGCCGTCAAGGTCTACCATGTGCAGACGACGTATGCCGGCGGCTTCGAGTTCTTGTGCCAATTCCAGCGGACTGGCATCATATTCTGTTTTTTGCGCGAAATCGCCTTGGCGTAGGCGGACAAGTTTGCCGTCAAGGAGATCGAAGGATGGTATAATTTGCATGAAGATGGTTTCGTTCTGTGGTTTTGGGTCGGCAAAGGTGGGAAAAATCAAAACAGGTTTTTCAGAATCTTTGCAACCTTATCCGACTTCGATCTTGGACGCCCTTCCCGAGGTGTCTTTTGAATTTGTAAATCTGACTTACTTTTGCGCATCGAAATATACATTCCCATCAACATGGTTCCTTCCAAAAACTGCTTGATTTTTACACTTTTGTGTTGGGCTGTTTCTGCCTCAACGTACGCACAAACGGATGCAGACGCTGAAAACTTCCTAATGGCAACCGCTCGGTCTGGCGAGGACGCACTCGAGTTGCTCGACCGTTACGGACTTGCCTCCTTTAGTTGCAACGTCAGCCAATTTCTCAAAATCAACGACCTCGAAAACAACCGCCTCAAAACAGGAGCATCCTATAGGGTACCTGTAATCGTGGTGGTCTACAATGGCAAAAGTATCCGCACAACGCTCAACATAGAGGACTGGAAAAAGGCCAAACGGATCGAAGAATACAATAAAATGGCTCAACGCAAGTCATTGCGCCCTGATTATTTTATTGAAAACAAACGGCTTTGGGTGCCCTGGCACGAAATAAACTGTGCTGACACCCCTCCACCCAAAACAGCGGCTGCATCTATCGGAGCCATCAAAAAAGAGCAAGTGCGCGATAAGTCGCGCCCCATGCCCAATGTCGTGATGGGCGGCGAAAAAGACCGTGCAGGGGATCGTGTATTCCCCATTTTTGGCCCGAGCTACCAAAAAACACCCTTGTTGAACCGCAATATGAAAGGCAAAGTCTTTTACCTAATCAGCGGTCACGGAGGCCCGGATGTGGGAGCACAAGGGAAACGTGCAGGACATACACTTTGTGAGGATGAATATGCGTACGACGTGACACTTCGCTTGCTCCGCCTTCTGGTTGGCCACGGTGCAATCGCCTACATGATTGTGCGCGACCCAAACGATGGCATCCGCGATGGCAACTATTTGAACTGCGACAAGGATGAGGAGGTATGGGGCGGCCTTGTAATTCCTTACGATCAAAAAGAACGACTCCGTCAACGCACTGACATCATCAACACCTTGACAGAGAAGCACTTAAAGGTCGGTCAGGCAGATCAGACCATCATCGAAATTCATGTGGACTCGCGTAGCCATGAAAAAAAACAAGACGTGTTTTTTTACTACCGCCCAGAAAGCGACCCGAGCTTGGAACTGGCAGAACACATCCACCAAACCTTTGCTGCCAAGTATCGGAAGGCGCAAGGGGATCGGGGTTACGGCGGCACCGTCAGTCCGCGATACCTTTTTACGCTCAAGGAGACCTACACGCCCCGGGCGGTGTATATCGAACTCGCCAACATTCAAAATGATTGGGATCAGCAGCGGCTCGTTATCCAAAACAACCGGCAGGCAATTGCAAATTGGATTTGCCATGCCCTTTTGACACAGTAGAGCGAAATGAATTTCGCCCTACTCCTTCGGCACGATCTCCGTTTGCTGCCCAAAGTAGTGCGCGAATTTCGCCACATCTTCTGCCAACTCCTTGTTTTGGGTCGCTTTGAGGTAAGTCTGGCTGAGCGAGCGCAATATTTGGTAGAAAAAGCGGTCCATCTCCAGCACCTGCATTTCTTTGGTCCAAAGGTCAATGCGCAGCGTATCACGGTGTTCCTTGTCAAAAAGGGCAATGGCCATGGCCTTACATTCTTCGAGTGCGCCGCCGTTGCGGTCACTCGCGCCCCATTCGATGCGCACAGGCACTTGTTCTGCGTTCAAGCCCACTCGGAG
>JBBQSW010000334.1:0-4513 GCA_038213575.1 Chitinophagales bacterium
CGTTTTTTCGTTGACTTGGTAGGATGCCGTACCTGATAATGCTCCATTAAGTGTTAACAGATTGCCCGCAGCGATAGCGCGTGCGCCTTCATTCATGGCGCCTAATTGCCGAATGCCCGTTTGAACATTTGCATATCCAGATAGACCGTTGGTTTGTGCTTGTGACAAGAAGGCTGAAACGTCTGAGTTGCCAGGGTAAGGATTCCCTTCTTCTAACACCCGCTCATAAAATCTGCGTTGTGCAAGCCACTGATTAGCAGCACCATATACAACTCCTCCTAGTTCTCCTTTTACAATTTTTATATCCAAAGGGTAGTCGGAAACTATTGCGGGCAGCGGGCAAGTTGTGCCGGGCACGCATTGGTAAGATGGAGCGGGTTCGGAAACATCTGAAAACCACAATTGCGGCAACCATACATTCGGCAAAAAATCAGCGTTTTCATTTACATCTACGGTAAACAAGGAATGAACTTGCGCGCCAGCACCTGCCATAGCCCCGACACCCTCGAACTTATTCCCCCGGTGTGGCTGTCCCCCGATCACCGCATCCGTACCCAATACTAACCCCGCAGCACTATTTGCATCCATTGTATTCCCAGCAATATCCGCTTTATTCCTTCCGCCGAGCATCCCCTCGAAATGCAGGCCACGGGCAGGGCCGTCGGTCAGGTTGCACAACACACTGGCGCGGCCGGCATGAATGGCGTAAATGCCATCATTGTTGCCGCCAGTGCTGGAAATGGAATTGCAGTTGAGCGTGTTTCTGTCGCCGCCTTCCATCTTGATGCCAAAGAGTGTGCCTGCACCTGAGAGGTTCACCACATTTTGGGTCGCTTTGAGTAGGGTTGCAACGCCAATCTGGATACCTGTCGCCCCTTCCTCCATGGTAACGTGGTTGTTGGCCACAAAGCCCTCTTGTTGTGGGAACATCACTTGTCCGCCTGTGGCAATACCCACGCCGTTGGCATTGCCTGCCATCCGTACTATATTATTGCTTATGCTCGACTGGCCTGGCAATCCTGACTGGTAATAGACCGAGATACCGCGTTCAGAGGCTGCTATGTTGTTCCAAAACACCGTGTAAGCCTTGTTTATACCGCCTCCAGCGAGTTTTCCGTTGGTCATGTTCCCCATTTCGCATCCCCCCACGTCTATGGAGCCGCCGAGTACATTTATGCCGGTATGGCAATTGTCCATTGCTACCGGGTCGGGGGCAATGCCCGTGAAGCTGCCCTTCACATTGGCACTTCCACGGGTGAGGTGTATCGCAGTCCCTGTGAACAAGGGGCCTGGATAGCCTGTGGGCCTTGTTTCTTTGATGATATCGGTGAATACTGCATCGCGTACGGTTACGTTGGTGTTTTCTGCGAGGATGCCGTAGTGGAGGTTGGAAAATTCATTCTCCAATCCAAAAATTGCATCTTTGTCAATACTCAAGCCCGCTGTTAGGTCTTTGGCATAGATGCCTGTGAAGCCTTTTATGCCGGGAGCAGGAGTTTGGTTGGTATAAGCAGGTTTAAGGCCAGCTTCTGATCCTTTAAAAGTATTCCCTAGCAAAGTGATAGCATAGTTACCTGTACCTTCTGGGGCGGTACGGATGGCAAAGTTGTTGTCCATGAACTTACAGGCTTGAATGTCGGCCGTGCCGCCTTTTTGAACGTTTATGGCGTATTGGGCATCTTTTATGGAAGTCATCATGTTCATTTCGAGGGTGGCACCTTCACGTACTGATTTGCAAGCAAGGACACTTTAAATCTTCAAAAAATTGTTGCAGGCAAATAATGTCGCAGGATGTAAAACGGTAATCCCCTCCTTGATAGCACATGAGAGGGTTTGGAGTATGCGGGTTGGTGTCTGTACAACCAGAAGCACAAATGGTAGCAGGGACAATTACCCCTGGTTGTGGTTCTATCAATTCATCCAAATGATCCAGCCCAAAAGTGTGCATAATTTCATGTCCAAGGGTTTCACCCTTCATATTGGCAGCCGTAACAATAACAACGTTGTTATCTTCATAACTATGTTCACAAACTACCGCATTTCCACTTCTATAACCTGCCCAACCTGGGGATCTTCCAGTAAGGAGAATAATTATGTCCTTTTTTATGCAATTTTTAATCCCACTTTTCCAATGATTTGTGATGTTTGTCGCCCAATTTTCTTGAACAGAGCTATAAGCTGTATTAGGTAAGATTACCTCAGAAAAATGGATCAATGTAAATTCTGTTTCATAGCCCAAATTTGACAATTTGGGCTCTAATCCATCTTTCATATCTTGAAAGATATTTTCAGCCTTCATTCTTACCACATCTAAATTTGGGCCATAAGTGCTAACAAATGCTTCGTCTATCATCATAACACATTCAATTTTGGCAGAAAAGCAGGTGTTTACTGTTCCTACAACAGACACGAAACATCGGCTGGTTCCTTGAGCTGTTAGGAGGTTAATTAACAATACTAAAAATAGAAAAATTAGGGCCGTGAGCCGTGAGCCGTGAAAATGTTGTGTTTCATAAATTTTAAAAAATTAAATGATGAAAAAAATCGGTTAAAGTGTTTAAAGGTAAAAACATATTTCCATGATCGCCCAGTTTTTAATGTTAAATTTCGTGAGTAGATCGCTACGGTAAATGAACGGGCTATTTCAATAGACAAAAAGCCACGGCCCTGTTCCGTCAGGGCCGTGGCTGAAAAAATATTTTACACCCATTGGCTTCTCAATCACCGCGCCACCACCAACTTCCGCGCTACCATCCCCTTGTCTGTCAACACTTGAAGCAAATAAATACCCGCTGGAAGCCCCCCCGTTTCAATTTCAAAATTGGAATCCAAATTTGTTTTTTCCCAGACGGTTTTCCCAAAAACATCGAATAATAGTGCCTGACGCGGATTTGCCCCAATCACGCCGACTTTCGTTTGTGAATGGGCTGGATTGGGCGATATTTCCAATTCAACGAGCAGACTACCTGGGTCGGATGTTTTGCTGGTGAAGTTGACAATTGCGCAATAGATATCTGTGCATGTACCCGCGAAATTGCTGATTTCCAGACAGATTTGGTAGGTTCCTGGAGCGGGATAAGTATGCGTAACGGTATCAAATACACCTGGATGCAGGGGCGATCCATCTCCAAAATTCAAGCTGGAGGCCTCCGCGTTGAGCGACAAATTTTTAACCAAAACGGTGTTTCCGGACAAAATTTCTACCTCAAAAAATGCTTTGCAATCAGGGTTTGCGCAACAAACGCCTTTGGTCCAGGATCTTACGCCGCCATAATTAATGGCATAGCATTCATTGTCATAAGTAACATCATCGCAGCCGCACACGGTATCGTAAATTTCGAAACAAAAGGTGGAGGAGTCAATCCAGGCGGGATTCACACATTCGCCAGGACAGATGCCGGGAGTCCAGGATGTAATTCCATGGTAATTGTAAGCCACGCATTCGTTTGGGTAAGTAATCCCGTCGCAACCGCACACCGGGTCGTACACAGCGGGACAAAGTACGTTTAGGTCAATTACAGTGGGGTCAATGCAGGTTTGCCCGGCCACGATTATTTTTTTACAAACAGTCCCACCACATTGCGTTCCGTCTGCAAATAGCCCCGATACAGTGAGGCAAACCTCATATTCGCCTGGGTCTAGGAAGTTGAGGGTCGGCGCTTCCTCCATAGAAGTTTGGCCGTTCCCAAAATCCCAAAACCAACTGCTGATGGTGCCGCCAGGAAAAACCGACGTCTCCTGAAAAGTCCAGACCGTGAGCGAACCGCCCGTGTTTTCTCCATAAAAATCAACGAACAGGTTGTTGCAAATGCTTCCACAAACACCGGGTGCCCAGGAGCTGACTCCGCCATAATTCAGCGCTTCGCAAGCGTTGCCATACGTCACCCCATCGCAACCGCAGACCGGGATAAAGACCAATGGGCAGGCTACCGTAGTATCAATTTGCGTCGGCTCTACACAAAGCGCTGTGACCTCCAAAGCTCGACAGACCGTGCAAGTTGGGCTAAAATCGCCCGTTGGATAGGTGGCGCAGAGTGTGTGCGTGCCGGGTTCGTTGAAAAGGTGGACAAAATCCAGCCCTGATCCTGTAGACGCGCCACCATCGAGCGACCAATTGACAAAAAAGAAAAACGGCGGGTCAATGATGTCAAATTGGGCGTGAAGCGTAGTGCCGTTGAGCTCGTAATTAAAATCATAGAAACAGTTGTCGAAACAATCATCTGTCACCGTCACAGTTTGACAAAAAGTCCCTTCGCAAATCTGCCCATTGGCACTTACAGATTTTACGGTGAGGCACACGATGTAATCACCAGGGGCGGTAAAATCGTGGGTGGGATTTTGTTCGCTGGAAATACCGCCGTCGCCAAAATCCCAGGTCCAGTCAAGTATTTGCCCATTGTTCATTACGCTTTCGTCCGTGAAAGTGATGCTCGTGGAAAGGATAACAGCAAAGGACGAAAACTTGACATTGAGCGCATCGCAGTCGCCTGTGGTGCAAGGCCCGGCAGTCCAG
>JBBQSW010000335.1:0-4507 GCA_038213575.1 Chitinophagales bacterium
AGGGAAATTGGCCCTATCGCCCGGCCCGATATTATCCAGATTGTACCGGGCTTGCCCAAGACCCGCTCCGGGAAGATCATGCGACGGATTTTGCGCAAGATCGCGGAAGGTGACACCTCGAATTTAGGGGATATTTCTACGCTTTTGAACCCGGAGGTGGTGGAGGAGATAAAATTGGGGGCGAAGGCGGTTTAAAAAGTTGGATTTTTGGGCTTCAATCAAATCGTACGCCTGAAAAATATGAATCAGACCATTCAGGCCATAGTCGAGCGCTCTGTGGCACAGAGAATGACAGAAGCCTTCAACTTAGCGTATGTTCAACCGTTCTTTAATTCTGAAAGTAAGCGTAATCTTCGTGCTGGGCCTTGCCGTTTTTCCCGTCCAAGCCTAACACCAAGCCTATTTCCCTGACCCCGACACCTCCATTCAACGCCGCCTCGAAGACTGGCAAGACCTCAAATTCGGCCTGCTCATGCACTGGGGCGCCTACAGCCAATGGGGCATCGTGAGAAAGTTGGAGCATTTGTCCGGAAGACCTCTCCTGGGCCACCGGCGCTCGAAAACCGGGCGTGGCCAACAACTACCACGACTCTGTAACTGCTTACAAAAACCTTCAATCCGTGTTCCACCCTCGCAAGTCTATCTCCCTTTAAAATCCAACAAATTTTTTAAAAAACATCCCTTGGAAATCAAATTTGGCACGATATTTTCTTATTGTTAACTCATTCTTGCTCGGCTTACGCTGGCTTATAATCTCTTGAACTTAATCTCTTCTAATCGGTAAAAAAAGAATGAGCCGTCCTGCTTTCCCGGGGACGGCTCTCTTATTTTGGGCGATGTTGCTACTTTTGTGACCTCCATGCTGAAAATCGCCTTTTCTCCCATTTACAAGTACGAGCTCCCAGATGGCCATCGTTTCCCGATGGCCAAGTACGAGCTCCTGCCCGAGCAACTGCTCTGGGAAGGCACCGTGAACGAAAGCAACTTTTTTCACCCGGATTTGCTTTCTGAGGAGGTCGCTCTGCTCACCCACACACCAGATTGGTGGGCGAAAATGAACGAAGTCCGACTTTCAGAAAAAGAAATACGCGCCATCGGCTTCCCAATCAACGAACACTTTGTAAAGCGTGGGCGACATATTTCCAACGGAACGCTTCAGTGCACACCATGGGCGCTCGAACACGGCTGCTCAATGAACATAGCCGGAGGAACCCACCATGCTTTTGCCGACCGTGGCGAAGGATTTTGCTGTTTCAATGACCAGGCAGTGGCGGCTAATTGGTTGTTAATCAATGGTTTATCCAAAAAAATCCTAATTGTTGATTTGGATGTGCATCAAGGCAACGGCACGGCCAATATTTTTGAAAATGAACCCAGGGTATTTACCTTTTCGATGCACGGAGAGCGAAATTACCCGATCCGCAAAGAAAAATCGAACCTCGACATTGGTTTGCCAGATGGCACGGAGGATACTCATTACCTAAAAACCCTGCGCGAAGCCCTTCCGCGCATTGCCGATAAATTCCAGCCCGATTTTGTGTTTTACCAAAGCGGGGTAGACATTCTGGAATCGGACAAATTGGGTCGCCTGAACGTCAGCCGGGCCGGATGCCGGGAGCGGGATCGCGTGGTGCTTTCTTTCTGCAAAACCAACCATTTGCCGATAGTCATCAGTATGGGTGGGGGTTATTCGCCGCGCATTTCTGATATTGTTGAGGCACATGCCAACACGTTTCGGATGGCCCAGGAGGTGTTTTTCTAAGTACCGAGTGTTTTACTGCAACCGATCCAAACCGTATTTCTTGATGACCCGTCGTATTTTGTTCGCCCATTCGGGGTCGGCGGCATAACCAGGCTCTTTTTTTGTGGTATCAGCGCTCATGGACACGAGGAAGCATTCGAGATCAGAGGTTGAACATGCAAGTGCATCACGAAACCATTTTCGGCTGTTGAGAAAGGCTGCGAAATCACGCACGGCCTCGCGGGGGCTATCATATTTTCGGAAAGGCGAATCCGTGCCTTCGTGCCACATTACAAAGGTGTTGCCGCGCCAAATCTTGGTAGCACGCATCCCAAAGGGGTTTTTCGCATGCTGATAAAGGTAACTGGTAAAGCCTGAACTTTCCAAAATGGCAATTCCAATAAAGGCTGTGGCTGGTATGCCCTCATCGCGTTCCATTTCTTTGGCTTCGCGAATGAACTCTTCTACCAAACCCACTTGAGCACCAAAAGAGTCGGATACTACTTGAGCAATCCCTCGAATGGTTGCTGCATCTAACAGTTTTGGTGGATTGTTGAAATTTGTCTGGGCGCTCGAACCACTGAGGAAAAAGAAAGTAAACAGGGGCAGGAGGAAGGTTTTTGGATTAGAAATCGGAAATTTTAAAAGGACAAGCATTTTTGATTTGTGTTTGATTTTGTTACTTCAACGCGTACGATCTGGATTAAAAACAGGGGGCAAAAATAATCGCGGGACTGCAAATGTAACCCAAACGTACAGATTCAAAGATTCATCTAATTTTGTGCCAATTCAACGCGGTTTTCAAATGAGCAAAAAAAGCAAACAAAAAGATTCTAGGCAAGCGCCATCCTCAACCAATCCGATCCAATTGGATGGACGATTATGGATGGTGATGTTTGCCGCTGTGGTCTTGTATGCCGTTACACTCGGTTATGACTTTGTGCTGGATGATGAGATCATGACGCGCGGCAATAAGTTTGTCACTAAAGGAATAGCCGGAATAGGAGATATTTTTACACACGGGACCCTGTATGGGTTCAATGGCATGAACGACCAGTCTTATCGTCCCCTCATGTTGGCAAATTTTGCGATTGAAAAATCATTCTTTGGTGGCTCGGCAGGCGCTTATCACTTTTTCAACGTCTTTTACTTTGCCCTGGCCTGTGGCGTTTTTTATCTTTTTTTGAAAAGAGCCTTGGGTGCGGGCAGTTTGATTCCCTTTCTGGCCGCCTTGTTTTTTGTGGCACACCCGATACATACGGAGGTGGTTGCCAACATCAAAAGCCGCGACGAGATATTGAGTTTTATGTTTGTCGCCTTAAGTCTTTTGTATGTATTAAAATATGTGCAAAATGGATACAGGTTCAAGTACTTATTTATTAGTTTGGTCAGTTTTTTAGCTGCTACACTCTCTAAAGAAACAGGCTTGGCTATGCTTGGGCTTATTCCTCTGACACTGTGGTTTTTTACAGATTTAAAACCAGGCCGTATTGTAAGCATTACAGCGTTTTTCCTTGCGCCAGTCGCACTTTATTTCCTTATGCGCTTCAGTGCGATGGACAATATGTTCTTTTCTGGAGATATCAATGACATTGTCAACAATACACTTTCAGGGGCCAAAACAGGGGGCGAATGGTTTGCCAGTCGCACCATGATCTTAGGAAAGTATTTGAAATTACTGGTCTTTCCGCATACCTTGAGTTATGACTATTCTTATAATCAAGTACCCTTGGTTGGATTAAGCGATATAGGATTTATAGTTTCTTTGGTTCTCTATTTGATATTGACAGGGCTTTTTATTGGGGGCTTCGTTGCTAAAAAATTATTTGCCTACGCCATTGGATTCTATGCGATCATGATGGTGTTGGTTTCCAATTTCATAACACCCATAGGTGCCACCATGGCAGAAAGATTTTTGTTCAGTGCCTCTGCGGGTTTTTGCATCGCTTTAGGCTGGGGAATGGTTGTCTTAGCGGAAAAATTTCATGTTTCGAAAAACTTTTTATACGGGTTAGTCGGAGTAATATTGCTCTTATATACAATAAAAACGTATAGCCGCACTCAAGTATGGGCTACGCAATTGACACTTTTTGAGTCAGGACTTAAAACGTCCCCCAACAGTGCCCGGGCACAAAATCACTACGGCTCTTATTGGCGCATGTTGGCCGAAGGAATTCCAAACCCTCAGGATAAAAACAGGGCAGCATACTTTGCCAAATCAACCGAATATTATCAGAAGGCGCTGGATATTTATCCTGCGTATGCTGAAGCACAATACAACCTGGGCGTTTCTTATTTGGGGCTCAATCAAATGGACGAAGCCAAGGTTGCCCTTGAAAAAACCTTGAAAATAGATTCTACCTATCAAGGTGCGCTCAATAACCTGGCGGTGATTTATTTCAGAAAAGGAGACAATCAGACGGCGCTTAACTTTTGGGATAAATTACTAGGGTTAAACCCGAATAATTTTGATGCCCTGCAAAATTGTGGCGCGGTTTATTTCAATACCAATAGGCCACAAAAGGCGCTGGAGTATTTTGAACGCGCCTCGAAAATCAACCCTGCCCATCAAGGGCTGATTCAAAATATTCAAAAAGTGAAGGGTGTGCTTAACCAAAGTGGGGGATAGGGCAGGGCAAACGCATGAAGTTAGTACTGACCTCGGAGAGGTCTAACGTTTGTAGAAATAACCGGTTTTTCGCGACCAAAAGACCTCGGAGAGGTCTAACATTTGCGTGTTGGAGGGCATATTACAAACGTTAGACC
>JBBQSW010000336.1:0-4481 GCA_038213575.1 Chitinophagales bacterium
AAGAATCCACCCCCAAGCCGCCCGTGAGGTCGGCTATTTTTTTGCCTGAAAACAGGCTTGCCTTGAAACGTGCGGTGGGTTCAGAGGAGGCTTGTTCCAGTGAAATCGCCAGGGGAAACTCCATGCCGGGCTGGTACCAACTGGGGACTTTTGTGCGGATCTTCTGAAGTGCCTGAATTTGGGCTGCGGCTGCAGAAATTTGGATATCAGGATATATATGGCCGGAGAGCGCCAATTGGCGCGGGTCGTCATCGCGGTGTTGCCAGATGAAATTTTGAAAGGGGGAGAGCGGCATGGGGCGAAGGTATGGATGGGATGATCTTGGTTGTATTTGGTGGATATTGGAAACTGACCGGGTGACTGGTAGTCACCCGGTCAGTTTCCAATATCCACCAAATACCACCAGAATCAGACGAAACGTGGCTGTTTTGAAAATAATTTCCACACGGAAACAGGTCCGGTTCATTATTTCAATCAAAAAGTGAAATGACTTTTCGGCATCCACCACGGCCATTCACTCCCATTTTTTAAAAAAACAGCGGTGTGCCGGCTAATTCCCCTGCTTCCGCGCTATAAAAACGAATCAAAAGTGAAATGGTGCGGCCTTTGGCTTACCCCCCACCTTTGTATCATCAGTTGCGAAAAATTAAATATTTCTGATACGCAACCTCATCTTTTCACACATTAAAATACTAACACAATGAAATACTCCTTTTTCGTCATCGCCCTCTTCGCCTCTCTGATCCTTCCGTTTACTTCCTGTAAAAAAGACAGTTTCGAGTCAGCATCCACCGAATATGTTTTTTCGGCAGAGGAGCTCGCTGAAATCAATGAAAATTTCTGTAGCACGAGCGATGCACACGATTACAACGACCACGCTCTTCTTGGTGAAAATGGTTCGGCCGATGACCGCGGAACAGGAGTGAAAGGCAAATTCTGGCCTGCCGGGAAGGTGCTTCGAGTTAAATTTCTCAATGGAAGTACCGCCCTTCAAAACAAGGTGTTCAACTACGCTAAAACATGGTCAAACCATGCCAATGTTAGCTTTGTCAAAGTAACTGCAGGAACTGCCGAAATTCGGGTGCGTTTTGGCAATATTGGGCACAATTCTTATGTTGGAACGGACAATTTACTCATAGCCCCTAACCTTCAAACTATGAACTTTCAGTTGACCGACAACTCCAGTGAAGTAGATGTCCGCCGGGTGGCACTGCACGAATTTGGTCACGCTCTGGGGCTAATGCACGAACACCAAAACCCGTTTGCCAATATTTCCTGGGACAAACCCAAGGTCTACGCATACTACGCTGCTACACAGGGCTGGTCGCAACAAATGGTGGATGCGCAAGTGCTCAATAAACTGGCTTATGCGCCTACCCAGCATACCAACTTAGATCCGCAATCCATTATGTCTTATTCAATTCCGGCAACGCTGACTACCAATGGGTTTTCTATCCCCTGGAATACCCAACTCTCCGTAATAGACAAAGAGTTCATCAACAAAATGTACTCCAGCACGCGCATAAGAGTCCGTCACGCGGCCAATATTAACAGTAGCATCACTGTATATCTCAATGGAGTGGCCACCACGTTGAATAAAAACGAAACGATTCATTTGCCAGCCAAGGCTGCGGGAAATGTCTTGCAAATCTGGGAATGTCCAACGGGTTGTATGTGGTCTTCGTTCACGCCCAGCTACGGCATTAATTACAAAATTGTAAGCATCACCAATAACCCGAATGATTTGACGCTGGTGCAGGAATAGCAGTAAAAGCGTTGTTCATAAGGTACACATTCTCGGCCAGGTTCTTTTTCCCTTGACGGAAAATGAAGAGTTTGAAATTGTCCATTTTGCTGTCGAGCAATTCCGAATCTGTTTCGTAATAGATTTTAAGTTCCAGTTTTCGGGCCATGAGGCCGCTGAACAGATTGTCAGAGCTGTCGAGAAGCAAATCAAGCGCGGTGTAGTATTCGCCCAGATGGTAATGGTAGTTGGCGAGGTTGTAGTTGAAAAACTCAGCGGGATTTGGGACCCCGATAATCTGTTCTCTGCAACGGTCGAGCGCCTGTTTGACCCATTCAAATTCGCGGCTAACCAATCCGGTTTGAACCATATTGAGCAAAGTGGTGGCTTGAATCTTTCCGCTGTCTTCGAAGAGCAGACCGCTTTCGAGCCCGGATTTGAAAAGGGTCATTAGCACAGGAGCGTAGGCCGTTTCGCCGTGATTGTAGCGCCAGGTGCAGTGACTGCGCAGGTACGCAAAAAGGGTGCGCGACACATCGCGGGGTAGTAACGCTGCGTGTTGCTGGAGTTCGTCGAGCACTTGTTCGATGGAACTTTGTTCGTGGGCTTCCGGGAAACGGACAAATTCAAAACCCTTGCTTAGAAGGCGCAAAACTGGTTCGGCTTCCAAGTCCGTGATGGCGATGGAGGCTGGAATCCCGTTTGCCATGAGTTCGGCAAACGAAACTTCTACGTTTGATTTGCGGCGCGAAAAAAAGAGCGTGTTCAGCAATTCCAGTGCCAGCACCAGGTAGCCGTGGTGAAGGGCGCGGATGGCTTCGTTTAAACTTTCGTGGGCATGGTTGTTCTGCCGGAGATTGTCCAGCAGGTGGGTTTGCCATTCTAAAAGAAACCTTTCCGCCCAAAATCCGGCATCGTGAATGGGTTGTTTGGATTGTTCGACGCGCAATTTATCGAGGATGGTGGCAGCTCGGTTGGGCAGATCGTGTTCGAGATAAAATGCCGCAAGTCGCAAGGATTCTGGTGTACTGAAAGTGGAGTCGGTGATTTGCGCGGCGAACTGTTTGGCCAGCTGGTGGAGTTTGCTCATCAGCACTTCCACTTTGCCGTTCACGAATTTCTTTCCTGGATAGATAAAGGTGTATGCGGCTTCAACACTTGGCCCAGGTGCTTCAAATCCTGGCGAATACAGGCGCAGATATTCCCACAAAGCCGTCACATCCCGGGCGTAGGAGCCATCGTTAAAAAATGGCGACTGTACAAACTTTTGAAACCGCTCCAATTCAGTGGTATTAAACCGAGAAAGCGTTTCTATAAGCGAAGAGTCTAACATTGGGTGAAGTTATTGGGCTTATGGAATTGTTTGTATACTTGATGGCGTTATTTCTACCTTCGCCAATACAATGACCTTTAAATTGCTAGTCTCAATATCCGGGATGACGCTTGGATTAGAATCAGAATAAAAATTCTCACAACTACACCACTTAACCATGACCAACCAACCAACCATTTTCACCACGTTCCTTGTGGCGGCCTTGTTCAGCCTGAGCCTCCAAAACTGCCTTCCCAGAGTGGACGATATCATCATTACCGATGATGTGCTGATGCTCACGGTACCTGCCTCCGGGCTGGAATCTGCTGCCTGCGCAGACTTTGCATCTGATCGCTCCTTCAGCCTTCCAGCTTCCAACATGCAAAGTGTAAACTGGAGCGAAGCCAAATCCCTGGCAAACGACACGCTGAAAATCATCCGACTCGAAATCTTGAGCGACACGGGTTCGGTGGCAAAATTCACGATGACGCTGCGCCCGCTCAGCGACAGACCTTCTGAAATCCAGTGCATGAAAGGGTTTGGATGCACAGGTACCTGGCAGCATTTCCCATGGATAGCACCCGGGCAGAATTTCTTGGATCAAATGGTGTTCAAATTTAAGGTGAAGCCCGTGGGCATTGGAAGTTTTACCATAGAGAATTACAATACGGACAAGGCGCTTATCGTGCGCGTGAATCCGCCGATTTGATGCGGTTTTTGAACCTCGTAGGTTTTCAAAACCAACAGTTTATAATTAGGCGTTCCTCCCGGAGCGCCTCTTTTTTTTGTCTTTTTCAAAAAGATGTTCCTTAGGAACGCGGCACTAAATGATCCTCCCTTCCGATTTTTCTAAACCCAACCATTTTCACCCACCCAAAATTTTCAAAATCTTATGCAAATCTTGCAAAAATCCCTCGCTTGCTTCATCGCACTTTTCTTCGGATGTTTCGCTGCTATGGCACAAACACCCACCTTACTGAAAGACATCCATAATGGCCTTGTAAACGGTAACCCTCGGGGTATGACAACCGCCGGCGGCACCGTTTATTTCGCTGCTACGGATGGGGCACACGGCCGCGAACTTTGGAAAACAAGCGGCACGGAGGCCTCCACGGTATTGGTAAAAGATATTAACCCCAATGGTGATGCCAACCCAGCCAATTTCTGTAATGTAAACGGCACGGTGTTTTTCACAGCCACCACGCCCGAAAACGGTACCGAACTATGGAAAACAGACGGGACCGCTGCTGGCACAGTCATGGTGGCCGACCTCATAGCAGGCACGCTAGTGGCAGGGGCACGAAGTCTTTGACGGTTTGTTCGACTCTTTTGAACTGATACTTTGTTGCGCCTCAGTCATGGAGAGCCCGCTACAATCCTTCGTCGCGCCTAGTCTCATCTCAAAATAATCTGACCAAACTATCA
>JBBQSW010000337.1:0-4480 GCA_038213575.1 Chitinophagales bacterium
GAATGCTGTAAGGAACTAAAAGGTAGCGTATTACATTTCGTGCTACATTTGCCACACACCATTCTTTATTTTCTAACAAACGACACACCTAAATTATGCTTGATCAACCCATGCGCAGTTCGCCACCCAAAACCTGGCTGGCCGAATCCATTCTAGTTACCTTGTTTTGTTGCCTGCCTTTTGGTATCGTCGGAATCATCCACGCCGCCAAAGTAGAGTCTGCCTTCAATTCCGGCGATCATGACGGTTCAGATCGCGCCTCCGCTGAAGCTAAAAAGTGGACCATGATTGGTTTCTGGATTGGAATCGTTGGTATTGGATTATACCTGATCTTCCTTGTTGGCATGTTTTTCTTCGCAGCCCAAAATGGAGCACTCGACCCAGAAAACTTTTAAGTTCGCAGGGGCACTTTTGGCTGCAGGATTGCTTGGGATTTATTTTTTTCTAGATCCGCAGCAGCACCTCTTCCCGAAGTGCCCTTTTTTATGGCTCAGCGGCTGGAAATGCCCCGGATGTGGCTCGCAACGCGCGGTGCACCATTTGCTCCACGTAGATTTACTGGCAGCCTTGCGCGTTAATTTCCTTTTTGTGCTGGCATTCCCTTACGTCCTTTTTGGGTTGGTTTTGGAATACACAGTTTGGGGGCGGAAACAAATTGCCATTCGCCGCAACTGGTATGGATACCGGGCTACCTTGGTGGCATTGGTGGCTGTTGTATTTTTCGGAATCGCAAGAAATGTGTGGGGGTACTGATTCAAGGGTATTGCCCCAAACTCAATAGTTGCTGGCGGAAAATAAGTCTGTCACGCTAAGTTATCAGGTATACTAGTGTCAGGGGCACGAAGTCTTTGATAGTTTGGTCAGATTATTTTGAGTTGAGACTAGGCGCGACGAAGGATTGTAGCGGGCTCTCCATGACTGAGGCGCAACAAAGTATCAGTTCAAAAGAGTCGAACAAACCGTCAAAGACTTCGTGCCCCTGCCACTAGACCCTCCGTGTTTAAGACTTTTAATATGGCTGTGTTCAGGCGTTCTGAAACGCATTGTGGCAAATCACCTTCCCGATGGAGGGTTTCTTGTAACAATGGGCGCAGGGTTTTCAGCCACATATTCGCATGAGGTTGCTCCATCCCAAACTGGGTGGCCAGGGCCTCTTGCGTAGGGTAGTTTTTATGTTCGTACAGCAAAAACAACAACTTGTCCTCAGTGGTAGGCAACATTGAGTTCTTACGCTCTTTTTTTACCTGCCGCTACCGGGGTTTCCCTTCAAGCGTGGTGTTTTTGCTGTATTTTTCACATACCAGTACTATCTTTTGAACAAAAGTAAAATGTTCCAAAACTTCAGGTAAAAATATCAATGTCCAAACAGCGTGTGGCTAAAAGATGCAACGAGCAGCAAAAATGTTGTTACAGTATTATTGGAGAAGGCAAAACTGCCTTTTCCAACAAAAAAGCCCGTCCTCTTGGTTCACACCAAAAGGACGGGCTTAAAAAACCAGAATCAATTAAGCTCGTGGCTCTTTACCCAAGCTTTTCTTGGGTTTACCCACACCAGCTTCGCGCCAGATAGCCTTTTTAGACTTCTTGGCCGGTTTGGTTTTTTCGGCCATCGCCACTGCATTGGTCGCGCTGACCGTGCCGCCGCTTACACAGAGTTCCGTGAATTTCACTTTATCGGTGCTGCCCGGTTTGGTGACTTCGCCTTCCTGCCTCACCACGGAGCTTTCCATGATGTGTTTCACCTGTACCGCCGAGAGTTCGGGGTAGTAGGAGCGGATCAAAGCAGCTACGCCTGCGGCTGCCGGGCTGGCCATAGAAGTTCCGCTGGCTGGACCGTATTTCCCGTCAGGAACCGTAGACTGGAGTTGCACGCCCGGCGAGAAAAGATCTACGTTCTTTTTACCGTAGTTGGAGAAATTTGCCACGCGCTTGTCACCCGACTTCCAGTTCAATGCACCGATTTCCATCCAAGTCGAAATGCGCTTTTCTTTGCTGAAAAGGCCTTTTTTGATGGGTTTCTGAAGTTCGTCGTTGGGAAAATTATCTTCAGAGTCGTTGTTGGCAGCGCTGTTGCCTGCTGCATGAACGAGCAATACATCGTGTTGAGCAGCATAGCGCATAGCCTGGTCCACATACCATTTCTGAGGGCTGTAGCCCTTTCCGAATGACATGTTGATAACGCTTGCGCCATTGTCCACTGCGTAGTAGATAGCGTTGGCAACGTCCTTGTCGCGCTCGTCGCCGTCTGGCACACAACGCACGGTCATAATGCGCACATTGTCGGCCACCCCTTTGATACCGATATTATTGTTGCGATTGGCAGCAATGATACCTGCCACATGGGTACCGTGGAAAGCATCGGGGCCTTCATACTCATTGGTACCGTAGAAACGGTTCGTTAGATCGTTCGGATCGTCGCCCACCATGGCGCGGACATTGCAATCAGGGTTGAGTTGGAATTCAACCTGGTTGCGGAAAAAATCACCTGCTTCTTTTTTCGCTTCTTCCAAGTCTTGGCGGGAGCTCAAGCCCTGAGCCATCACCATATTCATAATTTCGACCGATTTTTTCAAATCCTCATTGCCTTCAACCTGGATGGCTGCTACGTTTTCGGAAGTGAGTTCTTTTCCAGCAAGGGCCAACTCTACTGCGTTTAAGGCATCTTCAATGGGTTTTAAACGATCCACTGCAGTCTTCATACCATCAACCGCTTCTGCACGTTGTGGCTCGAATTCATCTTTGACCTTTATCCAGTATTTGTACTCTTCCGCCGCATCACCGTGGAGTTTTTTCGGGTCGGTGCCCTCAAAACGCTTTTTGAGTCGTGCATATTCGCGGGTGAGTTCGAGGGTCTCGTGATTGACATTGCCGCCAGGGCCTGCTAGAAAATTCCAACCGTGCATGTCGTCTACATAACCATTGTTGTCATCGTCTATACCGTTGCCTGCGATTTCAGCCGGGTTGGTCCAGATCACGTCTTTGAGGTCTTCATGGTCAACTTCCACACCGGAGTCAAGTACCGCCACGATGACCGTCTGGCTTTTTTTACCTTTGTTTTTTAGCAATTTTAGCGCCTCGTCCCCCCCGGTCCCATTTACCTTGTCAGTAGTAGGGTCTAGGTTAAACCAGTTTTCAGGAGCTTTGCTTTGCGCCGACAGAAACAGGCCAGGAAGGCAGGCGATGGCGACGAGAAGACTTTTTTTGAAAATCATGTCAGTGAAAAAATTTTGGCCCCAACTTCCCCGCCCGGAATAAACGGAAAGGGTTTGAGCGGAGCGGTTATCAATTTTAAAAAATGGCTCGACTGCCTGCATAAAGCGGCCGTGGAGCACTTGTAACGACAAAAGTAGCGTGTTGTGCGTGGAAACCCGGAAGTTTAGACAAAAGCGCAGCGACGGGGGGCGTATGCTCAACAAATGGCATCGTGCGACAACTGACAGGTTCGCGTCAAAACAAAGTGTCTGGCACTGACTTTGCTCCTCATTGGCATTCTTTCATCTTATCAACCAATTTGTTATTCTCATGACTTTTCGATTTTCTTCCCTTGCACTCGCCGCATTCCTTTTCTTTATTGCACCCAAAATGAACGCCCAAGGTTTTGGCGTTGTAATGGACAGCACCGATGCCCTGCCCGATCAAATGGTATGTGTTCCCGTGTATGCACAGGGCTTTACGAACATCTTAAGCTTTCAGTATTCGCTCACTTGGGACGAAGAAGTACTGGGCTTTGACCACATCCAAAATTTGAACTTGCCGGGCTTGTTATCAGACTTCTATGGTTTGATTTTGCCCAGCCGGTTGTTGATCGCATGGTCTGACCCTACCGGGGTTTCGCAAACCAGGGCAAATGGCACTGTGCTTTATGAGGCCTGCTTCAAAGCAATTGCCATCGTTGGAAACAGCACAGATATTACACCCGGCGGCGAGGGTTTCCCTCCTTCAGCGGGTTCTGCGGAGGCCTTCAACAACAACTATCAGAACATTTATTCAGCCGCGCTAAACGTCCCGGGTTATGTTGAAATAGTGGCCCAGTTTGGCACCTCCAGCACTTCTGATGGACTCCTAAATGGAGCAAACGCCTTCCAACTCAGCCCAAATCCCACGTCGGCCTTCTCCCATATTACGTTCCACTCCAAAACCTCGGGAGCCGCTACCCTCTCGGTGACCGATGCCTCGGGTCGAATGGTTTTTGAGCAAAAAATAATCGTAAAATCTGGCGATAACCGGGCTGAAATCCCAGCCAATGCGCTGAAAGCCAAAGGAATGTTTCAGGTTTCGCTGAAGACTGACAAAGGGGTGTCCTCGCAGATGTTGAGCGTACAGTAATTGGTCATTGGACATTGGACATTGGACATTGGTCATTGGACATTGGTCATTGGACATTGGTCATTGGTCATTGGACATTGGTCATTGGTCATTGGACATTGGTCATTGGACATTGGTCATTGGTCATTGGACATTGGTCATTGGACATTGGACA
>JBBQSW010000338.1:0-4466 GCA_038213575.1 Chitinophagales bacterium
AGTCATATAGTCATTAGGTCATTGGTCATTGGTCATTGGTCATTGGTCATTGGTCATTAGGTCAATGACCAATGACTCAATGACCAATGACTCAATGACCAATGACCAATGACCAATGACCAATGACCAATGACCAATGACTAATGACCAATGACCAATGACTCAATGACCAATGACCTAATGACCAATGACAAATGACTCAATGACTCAATGACTCAATGACCAATGACTCAATGACCTAACATACTCTCCCTTCACTTTTTTAATTTTTTAAGCATGAAAAATTTTTTCGAATTCTTCGGTTTCCTCTCCACTGCTTGCATCTCTGCGGCGCTGATTTTCATTGTAATTGGCAAAAAAGATGGCTCCAAAAGCGACTCTAAAGGCGGTTTTCTCACGGAAATGGGCGCAGATGCCGAGGTGGCGGATGCTCCTCGTTCTATCTCCGACCGACCCATGCGATCCAATTCGGTTAGTAGCAGCAAACGCGAAAAGGCGACTCGCACCAACGAATCCAATGCCCCTGAAATCGGTTCTGAAGAGCGGCTAAAATCCCTGTATAAGGACAATGAATTTGTCTTGGCAACGGCCAAACAATGGAAAGGGCTGGTGCGCGACGCCGCCGACGAGTACAACGTGAAACCTCAAGTGTTGCTCGCTCATGTGTTGGTGCAATCTTACCTCGGCGACTATTCAAGGACACAACTTTACAATGATGCAGCCCGTCACGCAGGTGAGCGCGTGAAGCCTACGGCCACTGCCATCAAAGGCTACCGTTATGGTTGGACTATGCAAAAGTTGATGAACGAGCACGACCTGCTTCGCTACTTCCCGGAGGAAAGGCCCACTGTTAAGGCTATGGCGGGTGAAGCTGCTGGCACAAACACTTCCCGCAAGGTCGCGGAAAAAAGTTTCGTGTCTAAAGGCCAGGCAAAATCATCGGCGCAGGTGGCTAAAAATAATCCTGTAGAAGAGGGCTTCAAAAACATGGTAGCCAAGGAATACGGTTTTGCTTCTTGGGCCGGTCTGCAAAAACTAGCGGATCCAGACACGAAATCGGATGCCGCCCGTCGTGTGAAATCGCTGATGATGGCCTCTCGGGTACGCTGACTTAAATCAAACGCATAAGGCGCATAAAACACATAGTGTCTTGATTTTCATGCTACTAAGTGTCCTCTGTGCCTTATGTGTTTAATCTCTCGCACCAATTTTCAACCAGAAAGAACCGCCATGCCGCTCCACGCCCTGCGTGTTCGGGTGATCCCAAATGTTTGAAATAGAGGCACTCAGCGCCGCATCTTCAGAGATAAAATAGGCTGGAAAAATCGGTTGATAGCGCTGTGGATTGGCTAGAATTGCGATGGCTAGTCCGTATTGTTCAGAATAAAAACGATCACACATGAACTGCGGGTAATCGTAGGGCAGGTAGATGTCGTGGATGTGAACGATAACGCCCGGCTTGAGCGCAGGCAATGTTTCCAGAAAAAAAACCGTGGCATCCGAGTTTGGCAGCATCCTGTGGGAGTTGTCGATAAACAGGATGTCGCCCGCTTCCAGTTCAGCGAGCCAACTTGTATCCACCGCCTCAAAAGGTTTGCGCACAATTTCGTGGGCCAAACTGTCTATTTCAGCCCGTGGATAGGGGTCAATGGACGTGATTTTAGTCGAAAGTCCGTGATCCATAACGGCTTTGTGCGCTACTTTGGTGGAGTTGCCCGAACCGACTTCTACGTAGCGGCGTGGTTTAGTTTCGGCAATGATGGAATACAAGGCCATGATGTCAAGCCCAGGCAAAAAGCTATTGTTCCAACCTGGCTGGGAAGCGTCTTTTTCTTCAGACAATTTTTTGATAGCCTGAAGTTGCGGCGCGAAACCACTTATTTTCCCCAACCAGAATTGGTATGTATCACGTTGTTGCTCAATGATTTTGAGCAAAAGTTCGTGTGCGGGAAGACCGTGGCCGTATCTAGGCTTAAGGGCAACTTTGTATTCAAGAAAGAGGGTTTGAAATCTCGGGGATAGAAACCTGTAAAGGGATTTTAACATTGCGGAAAGGACATTTTTTCGCGCCAAAGGTAACTTTACTCTCCAGCCTTCAAAAAAACAAAATGTCCTTCTTGTTTACCCGCCTGCAAATTTACCCCCACACAACCCAACCTTTTTCGATGAACCTGCTGTCTTGCAGGAAATTCTCGGACGACCTTGATACTTTCGCTTTCTTTGCTCTTGAATTGTTGCACAGTGATGCGCTCGTAAAATTTTAGAACGTGGCTTTTTTCGGCAAAAAAAACTACTCTGATCAGGAACTCGTGGAGGCTTGTACCACCAACGACCGCCGTGCCCAAGAGGCGCTGTACCGCCGTTTTTTTCCTGAAATGCTGCGTATGGTTCGCCGTTACACCCGCGACGAAGACACTGCCATCGAGGTAGTGAACAACGGTATGCTGCGGGTTTTTAAAAAAATACACACTTTTTCTTTCAAAGGTAGCCTTGAAGGCTGGATGCGCCGACTCGTCTATCACTGCATGGCTGATTATTACCGAGAAAACGCACGTTACTTGCACTTTTTAGTGCTGGAAGATCACGACCAAAGTGTACCGGAGCGCGCACATGAATCATTTTACGAAGAAGATATCCTGAAAGCGGTGCGGACTTTGCCCCCTACTTCGCAGGAAGTTTTTCGGCTCTACGCCATCGAAGGTTATAGCCACGCCGAGATAGCGGAAAGCCTGCAGATGAGTGAAGGCACTTCTAAATGGCACCTCAGCACCGCAAGGCAAAAATTGAGAGAATTGCTCAGCGCCGAGTTTAAAATAGCCTTGGCAACTGGCAGATAAGAAAGCAAACAGGGTTTGTTTTGACCACTTTTTTTTTAATAAAACATGGATAAGAAAACTACAGACAAGGGTTGGGCCGCGATGCGCGAAATGCTCGCCCTCGAAATGCCCGTAAAGCGCCGCCGCCTATTGGGGTGGTGGTGGTTTGGCTTGCTACTGTTGCCCCTCGTGGGTTATGGAAGCTGGCAATGGCTGGGATCGCCTGATGGCCCGAAGCAAAAAATTGAAGATGCAGCTACTCAGCCTATGGCGAGTCTTACACCAACAAAGGGAATCACAAATGCGGTGCCATCGGAACAAAACCCACAAAATTCAATTACCAAAAGCCCTCATAATTACAGCAACAACCCTGAACCAACCGTACGGAAGAACGATAACGCCGCATTTAACAGCGCAAATACAGAGGCAAAACCAAGCGTAGTTACAGCCTTGCCCAATCCAGATGTGGCAACATTGCCAACGTGGTCAATTCCCCCATCTTCGCAAAACGCCCCTGATAATTCTACCGCACAGGAGCCCTCGCAACTTACACTCAACCTGCTTCCAATATTTCCACAATCAATTGATTTGCAAAATAAAAGAAAATCTTCGCAGCGTTCATTGGCCCTTGCCCAAAACCCAAAACCTATTAAAAAAACTGCCTCCAAACGCTGGGGATTCGGCACGACCTCGGCCATTTCTACGGAGCAGTTCAATTCGATCAATGGCTTCTCTACCGGTTTGACCATTGACTGGAAGTTTGCACGGAAATGGGGCCTTCGAACAGGAGTTTTTTACAACATACATACCCCGCAAAGTAAATACCGCCCAGTGGCCTCGGTGCTTTCTTCGGATTACAGGTCCACGGTTTATGGCGATGTGATTGTAGTGGATGTTGTCACTGGGCAGGAAGTAACCAATTCAATTACTAACAACCTATATGGCGACAATGTATATATACCCGTGAACCGTTTGCAACGAATAGAAGTCCCTGTCACCGCGTTCTGGCAAGCATCCAAACCTTTAAAAATAATGGGTGGGCTGTCCTTGACACGTACGCTCACAGCCAAAGCCGACAATCAAAATTATTCAGGCGATTATATCCTGAAACTCGTCGACCGAACCGCCGAAGACGGCGCCAGCAAACTGAGTTCAAGTGAGTTGGATAATTGGAGTGCCGATGCAATGCTTGGCGCGGGAGTACAACTGGGTCGTTCTTTTGAACTTGGATTTTCGGCTAGAATGCCACTCAGCAGGTTTCCTGGTATTGCAAACCCAAATCAATCTGACCCCAATACAAGTTTCGCCGGAGACCGATCCCTTGGATCAACCCGAAAACAGAACGGACCCGTTTTTTCGCTATACGGGACTTTGTTTTTTTAAAGCCGCTCCGAAGCTCCACCCCGGGGGCTGTTGTTGGCTTTCTTAACCAAAATATCTCTGGAACGGAGTTTCGGAGTACTTACGCTTAACATATCCATTCGGTTCACATCGTATGAAGCAATTGAACCGCACAAGCAGGTCGCCTCGATTTTTCGGTGGCGGCCTGTGTTGTTTTGTGTCTACTTTTAGCCCCGAAACAATATAGTATGAAAGCTAAGCCAGCAATATCTTCAGAACCCGTCGCATTACCACCCTCCCCACCCGCTC
>JBBQSW010000339.1:0-4463 GCA_038213575.1 Chitinophagales bacterium
GATACGACCGGAACTGCTGCTGATTTAGATGCCCAAACACCTGAATATGGCTATCTAGGCGGACAAAGTGTTGGCGCCGGGCAGGGACAGACTAATTTTGGCACCCAGCTCCCAGGATATGTTCCTGGGGTACGGCCACAAGTTTATACCAACGGCATTGCTCAGCGGGTACCAGCCAATGCTGATCTGGTAGTACAAATTCACTTTGCCCCTACGACGATTGATGAACCGGATTCCTCTACGTTTAATCTGTTTTTTTCCGATTTACCTGTCAGTCGCTACGTCAAGTCAAAAATAATGGTGCCTTTGCCCGGCACCCTGCTGAATGGCCCCTTCATTATCCCCGCAAATCAGACAAAAGAGTTTCATGGTGTGTGGAAAGTGCCAGAAGAAATAAGTCTGATGGGGCTTGCACCGCACATGCACCTGTTGGGGACCCATTGGAAGGTGTATGCGGTAACACCGGACAACGATACCATTAATCTTATACGAATCAATGAATGGGACTTTAATTGGCAAGGCGGCTTTTACTTCAAAAACCTAATAAGGCTGCCGAAAAACACCGAAATACACGCTTTGGCTGGTTATGACAATACTTCCAATAATCCGAATAATAGCCATAATCCTCCTCAGACGACCACTTGGGGAGAAAGTACAACCGAGGAAATGTATTACTTACCACTCCTTTATGTTCCCTACCTGCCGGGTGACGAAGACCTGAATCTGGACGAAATGACAAGCGGCGCGGATCAGGAAACTTTTCAATTTTCTAAAACCAAACTCTACCCCATCGCACCAAACCCAGCCTCAGGATTGGTAAAAATAGGCTTTACGCTGGAGCAGAAAACTTGGGTGACCCTCAAAGTGTACGATATTTCCGGACAACTTATAGCCACCATTGCTGACCACATGAATGCTTTCCCTGGCGAACATATCGTGAGTTGGGACACGGGCGATAGCCGACCGGGTTTATACTGCATTATGATGGAAGCAGAAGGGAAGATATTGACCCGGAAATTGGTAGTACAACGTTGATATTTAGATAGAAACCGACGCGTGAATCGTCCCAAAAGCGGGATAATGCTCGCGTCGGTTTGTTTAGTACCAATGAAATATAGTCAGCGCAGAGTGGTTTTGAACGTGAGTGCGTACGACGTTTACTAAACTTTTAAAGTTTAGTAAACGTGTCATTCAAAACCACTCTGCGATGACTATAACAAGCTCACGATTATTTAACGTCCTCCGATTTTTTGCCCGCTGCTTTGATCAAGAAAAACAAGACCAAACCAATGATGATAAAATTCAGCAGGGCATTGATGAAGTTGCCTACCATGATGCCCCCTTCCATTTTGGCAACGCCCTCCACCATAACTTCTTTTCCACCAATTACGATGGATGAATAGTCTTGTTTGCCCACGATCATGCCAATTATTGGCATAATGACATCGCCTACCAAAGAGTCAATAATTTTCTGAAAGGCGCCGGCAATGATAACAGCCACAGCAAGGGCCAATACATCGCCGCGAAAAAGAAAGGCTTTGAGTTCGCTAATCATAATCGTTCGTTTTGTTAATGATGAGTGAGAGTATTTAAGTTTTGCAACGGTAAAAGTAGTAAAGTGATTGTTTTGTACAATTTTTAGAAGGGGAAATTTAATGTTTCACCACTTTTCGGCAAAACCCTGTGCCGTTTTCTCTGGTCATTTTGAGCAAATAAACTCCTGACCGCAGCCCATTTCCATCCATTTCAAAAAGCTGTTCCCCCAATTGCAATTGCCCTGAAAAAAGGGTCATCAGTTTCTTTCCCGAAAGGTCGAACAGTTCCAAACGAACCGTTTGTGGTTCAAGAACAAGCAGAGAAACCTGTGTCTGATTGATAAATGGATTGGGTGCAACACGCACATTATCAATTGTTTGTGGCTCATGAGTGTTGGAAAACCAAGGCATGGTCGCTTTATACATGGAACGCCCGTAAGTGGCCGCCGCAATCGTTCGGGTAGGCCTATGTACGGTCAGGTCGGTCACGGGCACCTTGGGCAAACCCTCGTTGACGGGCTGCCAACTGCTGCCACCATTCAGCGTCACAAACACTCCGGCATCGGTGGCAATGTACCAGACGTTGAATGGGTCAAGGGGGTCAAGCACCAGATCGTTGACGGGTAGATCCGGGAGGTTTCCACTCACACTCTGCCAAGTTTGGCCTTTATCCGTGGTTTGGTAAATGTGCGCCATATCGTCGAAATGCCGGAAACCTGAAAGACACACCAGGGCGTAGTTTTCGTCCGGAAAACCGGCAACCATCCGCGTTACCCATCGTTTGGGTAGGCTGGCCGAGACCTTTGTCCAGTCGTTGCCGCCATTGGAGGTCACCCAGACATTGCCGTCATCCGTGCCCGCCCAGAGCCGATCGGGATTTAGGAGCGAAGCGGCTATGGTCGTTATGGTGCCATATTGCACCCCGTTTTGTCCTGTGGGGCCATTGCTCAGGTCCTCGCTGATAGCGGTCCAAGCAAGGCCGCCGTCGGTGGATTTGAAAAGTTTTTCGGCTCCGAAATACATCACATTCGGGTCGTTTGGGTCAAAAATATAAGGCGTGTTCCAGTTGTAACGGTCGCTCGAAGGTGCGCTTGCCCCATTGCTTCCGGCAAAGCCTCCGTATTGAGATTCGCCATAAAAAATTGCGTTGTCCAGTGGGTTCACCAGGGTCACAAAACCATCCCCACCAAAGATATGCTCCCAATCGTCGAGGTTGCCAGTGAGTGTTCTCCAGGTTCCGTTGTCCTGTGCGCCACCATAGAAATTGCTTGGGTTTTGAAAATCAATTTCCGAAGTATAAAACTGCGTGATGGGGAAGGGGCGGTGTTCCCAGTTAGCTCCCGTATCTGTGGAAATAAATATACCGCCATCATTGCCCACCACCTGAAAACCCGGATTGGCAGGATGGATATACAATGCGTGATAGTCGGCATGGAGGTAATCAGAAACACCAGTCCAAGCCTGCCCTCCATCCGTGGTTTTTGCCCAATCCAATCCCAGAGTGTACACTTCGTCAGGGTCATTCGGATGAACGCGGATTTGTCCAAACCACCAGCCAAAACCGGGGTAACCGGGATCGCCACCGCTCAGTTGCGACCAGGAGTCACCATGGTCCGTGCTTTTGTAATTACCTTTGAAAAAGCCTGTTTGGTCGGCATATAATGCGTACAAAGTGCTTGGTTGTGAGTGACTTATGGCAATTCCGATGCGACCCAGATTATTGGAAGGCAAACCCGTGGTAAGTTTTGTCCAGTTATCGCCGCCATCCGTGCTGCGCCAGATCCCACATCCCGGGCCACCGTACACGCGCTGGTTGGGTCGCCGGGTACGCTGCCAGGTAACGGCAAAAACGGTATCTGAATTGAGTGGGTGAATGGCGAGGTCAATGCCCCCTGTGGAGTCGTTGACAAAGAGTATTTTTTCCCAGCTCAATCCCCCATCCTCACTGCGGAAAATACCGCGCTCCGAGTTATTGGCAAAAAGGTGACCCATAGCTGCTACATAAATTCTTTGGGGGTTTTTAGGATCCACTTCGATGCGCCCGATGCTCCCGGATGCTTCCAAGCCGAGCGCAGTCCAGGACCCGCCGCCATCGTTGCTTTTGAATACACCCCGCCCGTCATAAGCAACCGAGCCACCGCCACCGTTGGGTTCTCCAGTCCCGACGTATAGCGTGTTTTTATCCGAGGGGTCAATCGCTAGGTCGCCAATGCTCAGGCTGGGAAGTCCGTCGGTGATGGGCAGCCAGCTTTCGCCCGCATCTGTGGATTTCCAAACGCCACCGGAAGCAGAGGCCGCATAAATGGTCTGTAAATCAGCGGTATGCATGGCCACATCGGTGATGCGACCGCTCACATTGGTCGGGCCGGCGAGTTCCCAAGTCAGCTCATTGCCCCGATTTTGGGTCGTGTTTTGTATTTGTTCCAAGGCATTGTAAAAAGCATCGGAAGGCACAAAACCGTAAGGGAAAGCCCGTTGAGCCCAGAGATAATCGGAAGGTTCGGGAGATTTTTTACCCGCCTTCGCTAAAGCTACGATGGGTGAATGGGTGGCTTTGAACGCAATTAAGCAAAGGACAATCAAAAGTAGTCCTGAGACGGCACGTAGGATTTTATTCATGGCAAGGTTGATTTAGCGAAGGCTAAAAGTACGCCAACAGGAAATTTGCCAGATTCTAAATTTTTTTAATACTGTTTTTGGCAATTGAGTGGGAGAAAGTTAACGTGCCATTGATGGACCCGAAGGGAATATCCAATATCCAACAAGGAATTTCCAATGTCCAAATAGGCGTTGGGCTTGAGATTTCGTTGCCTAATGGCCAAGGGTCAGCGTGAGTGACCAATAGCGAAGCCTACTTGGACATTGGAAATTCCTTGTTGGTTATTGGACATTTTATTGCTCCTCAATCTTCAAATGAAACTTCCCTTC
>JBBQSW010000340.1:0-4463 GCA_038213575.1 Chitinophagales bacterium
TGGCTTGAGTCCGTTTATTTTAGCAAGTTTTGTAGCATCCACCTTGTATTTGGCAGCAATGGACCTCAGGGTTTCACCTTGCCGGACAGGGTGTTCTCTATAAAGTAAAACCTTGGCATCTTTTGCCTTTTTAACCGCAGCATCCTCCTCGTAGAGGGACGTTTCTTCGTATCGGCCTTTATCTTTGTACCCTCTGTCGTCTTCGTAATTGTACACTACGGGCGTTTCAGCATCTTCCAGAATGCGCTGTGATTTTGGGCGTGGAGTATAACCTTGTCTTTCGGTGCTGGATTGTCTTTTCACCGTGGGCTTCTTGGTGGTTGTTGAAGGATTTTTGATCAGCTTCCCATCCACATTGCAAGTGCATTCCGGGATTTTGATTCTTTGGCCAATGGTGAGTGGTTCATCGCCTTCAAGTGGCATGTCGTTGGCAAGCCGGATGCATTCTTCAGGGCAGTCGTACATTTTAGCGATCTTGTAAAGGTATTCACCCCGCCGTACTATATGAGTTCTTGGGCGTGTGTCGTCGCTTGTTGTTTCCGATTCAAAGTAATCGTAATCATCCTCGTGCGCAGGTCCATCAGAATACTCCACGGCTCGATTAGGATCGTAGGTTTTTCTGCTCGGTTTTTTTTGTGCTATATTTTTCTGGGCACCTTTTGGAGCAGTCCCTTGTATCTTCACTGTCTTTGCATTTTCCGGCTGATCCTCGGTATTGTAGATCTGGGCTTTTACCCCCTTATTGCTGGTGGTTGTGGGGCGCTTGGTCGCTTTAACAGGAGGCTGTTTGAGCCACAATTTTTGACAGACTTCAATGAGGTCGGGGTTTTGAATATTGTTCCATTTGATGAGGTCTTGTTCTTTTACCTTGTAGGTACGCGCAATGGCACGAAGGTTTTCCTTTTTCTGAACAATGTGAGTACCTGGTTCCCAATCTTCGGCACATTGTACGCCTTTTGCATCGGTGGAATAAGCAGCAGGCGTTTGATCCTCCTGCTCCTTTTGCATGATGGAAGTGATTTCTTTGTCAGACTCAAAACGATCGTCGCCATAGTTTGCCGGCTTTTGGTATTTTGACATGGCAATCTTGCCAGAGCCTTCCGGACAGGCTTCAGTAATATAATCGTCTATCGCCAATCCATTTACTTTCAACAATTGGAGTTCGTTTTCCATGGCTGACGAAGCACTGGTTCCCGTGCGGTCATTGACAATGCCAATACTCGGGATGAACTGAAAATCCGAGCGTATCTGACCAGATTTCACAGGTTCGCAATGGAAAGAATACTCCATAAGGCAATTGTTGAGTTTTGCCCCTGAGAAATAGGCTGCCGTAGGTGACCCCGCAACCGCCAGGTTCTGTTCGTTCACCAATCGAAGCGTGTCGAATTGAAACGAGCTCTGTCGCGCCCGAACCCAATATTTGGCCCCTTTACGCGCTACGAGCGTGGCAGATTCCACCGGCATGAGCCAATAACCCCCACTTTGACGCTGAAACACGATCAGCATTTGATGTATTCCACGGTTGATGCTCGTTACAAATGCGTCATCCAGGTTGAGGTTGCGACACGATACTGTACCTTCAGGCAACTCGGGTGAAAAAAGACCCGCGCCTTCCGTCATAAAGATGAAGTGTTCTTGCACATTGGGCTTCACTGAATAAGCCCATACTGGGTTGTCGCCCTTCAAATTTGGATACGAATAGCGGTACTCCAGCTGATTCATGCAGTCGCGGTTAAAAAGGACGTAAGTAACGTCCTGCGCTGGGAGGCTTTGGAATGAGAAAAATGCGGCAAGCGCAAGGAAAAAATGTTTCATGGCAAAGAATTTTGCTGGTGAAAAGGGCATTTTTATTATTAAATTTTACTGCAAGGTTATGGCAGAATTTTGAAAAAACATCCTGAAAATCAAGAAGATGGCAAAAAAACCTTCTAAAAGCTTACACAAACGTTTTAGTTTGACCATTTCTTGCCCTTGCCTACAATCGATCGCGTTTTAAAAAAACCTCCCAGCTCTGCCTACCTTCGCGCTATGTCAAAACCACTCATACTTGTCACCAACGACGATGGCATTGTAGCCCCTGGCATCCGCGCGCTTGTGGAGGTTGCCAGCAGTTTGGGAGATGTTGTTGTTGTTGCACCTGATTCGCCTCAGAGTGGCAAAGGCCATGCCATTACCATTCACGAGCCATTGAGGCTCAAAAAAGTCAACCCATTTCCAGGCATTGAAGCATGGGAAAGCTCCGGCACCCCTGTTGACTGTGTGAAGCTCGCCAAACATGTAGTGCTCAAAGGCCGCCCCGTTGATCTTTGTGTGTCCGGTATCAATCACGGCAGCAATGCAAGCATCAACATTCTCTATTCTGGTACGCTCTCGGCAGCCATGGAAGCCGCGCTGGAGAGCATTCGCAGTGTTGGTTTTTCATTGCTCGACTACAGTTTCGACGCTGATTTCGAACCGGCAAAGCCCTGGGTGCGACGGGTCATGGAATTTATGCTCTCTCGTCCCTTCCAGCCTGGCCAATTGCTCAATGTCAACATCCCCAAACTTCCCAGCGATCAATTGCAAGGTTTACGCATTTGTCGCCAGGCCGATGCCCGCTGGAAAGAAAAAATGGTAGAAGGCCGTGACCCATCCGGGCAGCCATACTATTGGCTCAGTGGCGAATTCTCCAATGGCGACCAAGGCACCGATACCGATGTTTGGGCTTTGGAAAATGGCTACATCTCCGTGGTGCCATCCATGCACGACCTGACGAACTACCCAGCCATTGAGACTTTAAAGGGATTGGAAAATGCATAAAAAATTAAACCGCAAAATGTAAAACCATGCCCATTGGCAGGTAAACAGGTTCTGTTAGGAACGGTGTCAAAATAACTTCCCAATTTGATGCCATTCTTTTGCCGCCATCCATCCTATCTTTTTCGTTAAATAGCCCCACTATTCGCCTCAAAAGATAATTGGCTAACGCCAAAATAATTGGCCTTAAATTGGAAAGTTATTTTGACACCGTTCCTTACCTATCTCTTTTTCATCGTTTATCGTTCAAAAAAATGTTCCAACGCGACGAAATCTGGGTCGGCCTGCTTTATGGCCTTCTCCTCCCCACAACAGGCTTTTTATTGCTTTACAATCTTTTTTCACTCCTTGAAATAAAAGGCGCCGCTAGCGGCGCGGGGTTCTCCGAAAATTTTCGAGAACGCACCCTCGCTATCGTAGCCATCGCGCTCAATCTGTTCATTCTAAGCCGCTTCCGAAAACTCCGTTGGGAGCGTGCCATGCGCGGGGTAGTAATTTCGACCGCTTTGCTCGCCCTTGCATGGCTGCTGCTCTATGGGGTGAAATTGTTTTAGAACCGATTGCTTATTCCGGCTTCCAGGTTGCCCCGAATTCTTCTACGAGTTTATTGTCGTAGAAATCAGCCTTCTCGAAAAGGCTTTTGAGCATGGCTTGACCCGTTTCTTCGTTGAGGTAACGGTCAAAGATGAGCAAGGAAAGCACGATGTCTTGTTCGTGAACACTGAGCGTAACTGCCTCGTTGGAATAGTTTTCACGCAGGAGGTATTCGTAGAGCGGTTTTATGTCTTTTTTAGGAAGTTCACACAAAAGTGCGTCTGCCGAGAGCAAACCTGTTTTATCGTGATAGGTCATGATGATGGTCGCACTGCCATGCTTTATCTCCCATGCATTGGGGCCGGAGCGACTCAGCATCACATCGTGGCCGATGTTGCTGATGAGGGTTTCGATGGTTTTGGCAGTGCCGGAGGGGACATATTCTTCCACGGTGGACGGCAATTCAGCTTTTTGGCCACAATGGGCGCAGTGTTTGTTTTCGACGGTGGCTTCAGTAAGGATGTTAAGGCATGCCGTACAACGGCTTGCATTGTCGGAATTGGCTTCGGCAAAGTGCCCGAGCGTTTCAACAAGATAACGGACGGGCAGCGAAAACCCCGTGTTGTCGCCATTCTGAATCACAAAAGTATTGACACCCACCACCTCTCCGTCTATGTCTACCAGCGGGCCGCCAGAGTTCCCAGGGTTGAGTGCCGCGTCAATGTGCAGGTAGGGGATGCCGTTCATCAGCTCGGCCGTATTGGATACAATGCCGCTTTTGAGCGAAAATTTGAGCCCAAACGGGTGGCCAATGGCCGTCACCGCGTCGCGTTCACGAAGCATTTTGGATGTTCCGAGCCGGATTTCAGGCAATTCCGCTCCATTCGTGGGGGCATCGAGAAATGCCAAGTCATATTTCGAGTCAATGTACCGAACACGCGCAAGTTGCTTTTTAAACATTGCCCCTTCGACCACCACCACGCGATTGCCCTCTACTACATGGTGATTGGTTACGATCAGTCCGTGGTAACGCAAAAAAAAGCCCGTACCCGTGCTGTACGGCGTTGCTATCTGGACGATTGTATTGCGGTAATCTTCTACAAAATCAGGCATATAGGTGGATTGGAAGGGGC
>JBBQSW010000341.1:0-4458 GCA_038213575.1 Chitinophagales bacterium
CTTTTGAACTGATACTTTGTTGCGCCTCAGTCATGGAGAGCCCGCTACAATCCTTCGTCGCGCCTAGTCTCATCTCAAAATAATCTGACCAAACTATCAAAGACTTCGTGCCCCTGCCACTAGTGCATCAGATTTGATTCGCCATTTCATCATCAAACTCTCCTTCCCAGCGCGCTACTACCGCCGATGCAAGGCAGTTTCCAACCAAGTTGATACAAGTCCGCCCCATATCCATCAGCGCATCTACACCAAGGATGATCGCTATGGGCCATTCTGGAATACCAAATTGCAGCACAGTCGCAGTCAAAATAACCAGGGATGCTCTGGGAACGGCAGCCACCCCTTTCGAGGTGAGCAACAGGGTAGCCATGAGAATCAATTGTTTGTCCCAAGTAAATACATCCGTAAGCCCTGCGGCCTGAATACAAAACATGGAGGCCAGCGCGAGGTAAAGTGTGGAACCGTCCAAGTTGAAACTATAGCCCGTAGGAATTACGAAAGAGACTATTTTACGCGGCACACCAAACTTTTCCATGGCATTCATTGCTTGCGGCAACGCGGCTTCCGAACTGGCGGTTGCAAAAGCCAAGGATGCGGGCTCGTAAACGGCGCGGAGGAAGTTGCGGATGGGAATTTTGAAGAAAAACATCACCGGCACAAACACCACCAGAATGAAAATAAACAGCGCGAGATAAAGTGTCCCCAGAAGTTTAGCGAGATTCACCATGACGCCCAAGCCTTTATCACCAATGGTGGAAGCCAACGCCCCCCCTACAGCGAAAGGAGCGAAATACATGATGATACCCACGAACTTGAACATAACTTCAGAAAGCGATTCGCACCAGTGGATCATCGTGTTTCGATGGTGCTCGCTCACTTGTCGAAGTCCCAAGGCAAACAGAAGACTGAAAATCACCACTTGCAGTACCGCGCCCTCATAGATCATTTTGGCGGCATTTTCGGGGAAGGTATGCAGCACGGTGTATTTCCAATCCAGTTTGAAATCGGCTGGTTTCATCGTCACCACCTTGTCGCCGTAAAGCATTTGCGCCTCGTTTTTCTTCGTGTCTACCTTGGCTTGAAGTTCCGAAGCAGGCACCATCACCTTATCGTTGATATCGCTGCGCTGGATTCCTGCACCTGCCTGGGTGAAATTGATGGCTAAAAGCCCAATCACCAAGGCCACAGAAGTGGCTGCCAAAAAATAGGTGAAGGCTTTGACGGCAATTCTCCCCATTTGTTTACTGCTGCTTTGCCCTGCAATACCAATGACCAAGGTGGAAAAGAGCAGCGGCCCTACAACGGTTTTGATAAGCCGGATAAAAATCGAACTCAACACGTCAAAGTCTTTGGCGGCTTTTCCCATATCCAGGCCGACTTCAAAACCGACCACCATACTAATCAAAATCCAGGTAGTGAGCGAGTTGCGTGTCCAGCCATAGGCGCAAAAAGCGACTACAGAAATCCAGCGAAAAAACATCAATACGGATGGATCAACGCCTGGAATGAGGTGAACGCCTATGGCCACAGCCAAAGCAGCAAGGGAAATCAAAAGGGTGGTAGAGAGTTTCATGCGATGTTAGACTTTGGACTTTTAGACGTTGGACATTGTTCGTTTAAGGCGGCAATGTACGAAGGGCATGAATAACACCAAGATTCAGTTGGCGAGGTTCCCTACTTTTGTGGCGTGAATACTTCTCTTAAAAAAACCTTCTTTGCTTCCGACTTCCATCTTGGCGTGAACGCCAAACTCACAAGCTTGGAGCGCGAACGTCAGGTATGTCGGTGGCTTGATTTGGTAGCACCCGAAGCAGAGGCGATTTATCTGGTAGGCGATATTTTCGATTTTTGGTTTGAGTACAAAACGGTGATCCCAAAAGGATACAGTCGCTTATTGGGCAAATTGGCCGAGTTGCGCGATGCGGACATTCCCGTGTACGCATTCACGGGCAACCATGACCTGTGGATGTTCGGCTATTTCGAGCAGGAGTTTGGCATCCCGGTTTACCGCAAACCTATTGAGCGCGAGATCCATGGGAAAACATTGCTCATCGGTCATGGCGATGGCCTTGGCCCGGGCGACCTGGGCTACAAACGGATGAAAAAAGTGTTCGTCCATCCTTTCAGTCAATGGCTTTTTAGTTGGATCCACCCTGATTTTGGCATCAAAATCGCCAACTTTTTCTCTCAAACAAGTCGGGCCGCTACCCCGCCCGAAGAACGCGCCTGGCTCGGTGAAGAAAAGGAATGGCTGCTTCAATATTGCAATCGTAAAATTGAACTCGGAATAGAGCCCGATTACTTTGTGTTCGGCCACCGGCATTTGCCCATTGACTGGACCTTGAAAAACGGGAGCAGCCGCTACCTTAACCTAGGCGAATGGCTCCATCATTGCTCTTATGCCGTATTCGATGGGGAGAATATGGAAATCAGATTTTTTGAAAATGAAAAGGGAGAGATCTGTAGTAACCATGGCAAAAGGCCAATAGTGTTTAAATGAGTCATTCCTCGGTTGACTTCATTGGCACACTGCCAATCACATTCCCCAAGCTTTCAGCAAGTGCCTTGCCCACGATCCGGTGGCCTTCAGATTTTAGTATGATTAAGTGAACATAGGGCAGATTCGAGTATAGCTTTTTCAATGATTTTTTGTGTACCATATTATCCTTGGCGCCTATAAAGACAAGGGTTGGAATCTGAGTTTTTTGCAATATTTTGTGCAGGTCGAGTCGAAAAAGATTAAATGAATCCATTGAAAACCAGCATCCAAACAAACGCTGCATTCGCTTTGGCCGTGTCAAATTGTTGCGCATGAATTTATAGGTAAATGCTGGGATAAAGCCCCAATTTAAACCAAAATTAGCCAGAGTGACAAACCAACCGGGGTATCGAAGCATTCGGAAAAGAAAACGCCGCATCCACATGGGTGTTCGCTCCGCCGCGCCCATACCTTTTGTATTGCCGCCATCGGGCGAGAGCAGGTAAAGCTGCTCGAGTTGTGGGGCAAGTTCTGGCAGCATTGCCTGCGCCAGGCGCGCACCGAAACTAAAACCAAGGAGAGAACACCTGGTTTTGCCTTCGCTTTCGAGTACTTGGGCCAGTATTGCCAGTAAATCTTCCTTTGAGAAGTCGCTTTTGTGCCACTCGGTTTGCCCATGAAATGGCAAATCAATCGCCACGGTGGTGTATCGCTCTGAAAGCGAATTTTCCAGCACGGCAAACATCCGGGCTCGATCGGAAAAGCCGTGCAATGCGATGAGCAATCCCGTTCCGTGTCCGAACTTCAGCGCATGTACACGCCCATGTACTGTTTCGAAAAATTGTGATTTCATAGGAACTTTACAATGATACCCTCCTTCGAAGAATAAAGGAATGTGAGGCGTTTGAGGTGTCACCCGAGGTTTAGGTCAAAGCCTATTCGTAGTGCCCATGGAGCGTCTGCACAATTAATAGATCGTCAGTCACTTCGTAGACCATCCGATGTTCTTGGTCAATCCTTCTCTACCAAAAGCCGGACAAATTGCCTTTCAGAGCCTCTGGTTTTCCTGTCCCTTCAAATGGGGAGCGTTGTGCTTCCTGTATCAATTTCAGGATTTTTCGCAGCAATTTCGATCGTTTGCCAATCAAAACTGCAAATCCTCAAAAGCTTTTAATTCCAATTGGATTTTCCTCATGGCCGGGCGACGCGGTATTGTTCCATTTCCCCGACGAGGTCGAAGCCTTCCTCTTCCGTCATTTTATCAATCAAAAAATCCAAGGTCTCCCCGGAAAACTGGTGGATGGTGGACGACCGCTTGTTCGAGGCGATGATTTCGGACAGTTTCAGGATGGGTACGCTGTCCTGTACGCCCGACGAGACCGTGATCCTGATTTTTTGACCTGTAAAAAGAGCCTTCAAGGCTTCGACAAACCGTTGGTCGAGCTCTTCGACAGAAAGTTCAAACGTGGCTGATTGCATGATGCGATTTTTTTACAAAGTTAGCGGCTTTTTCATTTAGAATCCGCCGATTTACCGCCGCCCTTCAAGACCTCCTCATCCCGGCTCAATTCCCAGGGATTTCATAAGTCAGCAGGCTCTTGCCCGGACAGTTCTGATGCGGGCAGCGGACTTGCACCGTCGTTTTGCCCGAGCCTTCCACCCGGAAGGTTTCTTGAAAAACATGCTCCTTTTCGTAGAGGCCCTGGAAGGAGAGGGTTTCTTTTGTGGACATGATGCTGTCAGGTTTTGATGATTGCTTTTTTGATTCTTTACGGATAAATTTTTGTCCCGGCCTTCAAAGCGCCTTCAATCGTTCCGTCCAAAAGTTCGGCTCCAGGAAACCAGAATTCGTCGGGGTCGTAGCCTTCGCGGCTATATTTATAGACTGCAAAATCCCATGATTTCATGTCCTTGCACCATTTCAAGCGCCCGATTTCGGTAACCTGTGCCGTGTTGGATTTTGCAGCGATACCCAAGCC